>JAQSYB010000094.1 GCA_029256365.1 Clostridia bacterium | reverse complement strand
GTCATATTGAAACCATAAAAAAGAGGTGCAATGCACCTCTTCTTACTTTACCTTATTTATCATTTCTATAATTTCTTGAACGATTAATTCCGTTTCGCCAAATGCTCTGTAAGTGTTGATACTAGGAATTTTTACAACCTTGCTCTTTTCTGACAGCTCAGCCAGCTTTACCTGGTCCTCAACAATCTCCAATATTAAATGATCTACACTATTAAAGCCTGAAATCATTGCAGTTAGAGGTATGTTCTTTAAGCTTGCCTGATGGTCAACAACCTGTTGATTGCTAGCCAGAAACTCTTCATAGCTTCCATCCTGCATTTTTTTTGCGGACTTTTCATGTTCTTGCTTCATTAAGATATCAAATTTCTTCTTCTCATCATCATGCAAGGTACTCAATACCAATTCTCTTAATTTATCCGTTCTGGGATCTACCATGATAATACCTGCTACTTCAGTGGGATATTTGGCTGCAAACATTCTGATATGATGGACTCCATATTCACTTCCAACTAGAATATAGGGCGGCTTTATTTTTGCCTTATTTAACAAGGAATGCAGCTCTATGGCCTTCTGCTCGCTGGTTCTATTGTATGGACTTTTATCGCTTTTTCCGATTCCTGCACGATCATACGAAACCGTTCTAGTATGCTTTTGTACTTCCTCTGCTACTTGACTCCAAAAGCTTGAGGACTCCCCTGTTTCAGACTCAAAAATCACTGCAGGTGTCCCGCTCCCCTCTGATTTTATAAACAATGAGTATTCTCCGATATCAATAAGACCTTCACCCTCAAAGGGTGCATTTAAACTGTATAGATTCATCGCTGCAATACCTAATACAAAGACAATGACCAGTACTATGATAACTCTCTCAAAAACTTTTATAGATAGCAACTCATTTCACCCCCATTGCATTTTACTATATCGTACCAATTATATCATAAATTTACAATATAAAGTCTAATAGAAGCTTAATCAATTAATACTTATTCAATATAGTACTTTATCAGAATCACACAAAAAAAGCCGGTATAAACCGACTCCTTCATTATGTTGATAAATATTCATAGGCACTTCCAGCCAGGTACAAAGACCCGCAGATGATAATCACATCTTCCTGACCTGCTGACTTTTTCGCCTTTTCTATAGCAGTTACAATATCAGCCTCAGCTTCTACCTCTTGATTATATTTCTTGACCATATCAGCCATGTCTTCTGCTTTCAGGGCTCGAGGACTAATTGGTTCCGTCGCAATAATACGTTTTGCCAAGGGTGCCAGCTCCTGTACAGCATAGCTGTAGTTCTTATCTCCCAGCATCCCCAGTACTAGTATTATTTTTTTATTGGTCAGATATTTATTGATGGCATCCTTTAGAGAGTTAACACCATCTTCATTGTGAGCACCATCAATGATGATGAGAGGTTCTTTGCTAATTACACTTAATCGGCAAGGCCACTCAACTGTTGCCAAGCCCGCTCTTATACTCTCATCACTTATATCAAATCCTAGTTTGGAAAGCTCAATAGCCGCTGTAATTGCAACTGTGGAGTTTTTTATTTGATGGTCCCCCAGAAGCGGCACCTGCAAATTCTCTATCTTTTTATCTCCATAAGCAAAGTCAAAGCTTTGACCCATAATGTCAAATTCCAATGGATTTGCTTGTGCAGGGGATACCTTTATGAGCTTTGCGCTCTTCTCAATACAGACCTGTTCAACAACCTGTTCTACTTCCTTGTATATCTGAGGATATAGAACAACCGTGGCACCCTTCTTTATAATCCCTGCTTTTTCTGCTGCGATCTGCTCTATGGTATCTCCCAAGATATCCATATGATCATAGCTGATTGAAGTGATTACCGAAAGCATTGCTTCGATGACATTTGTTGCATCATACATGCCGCCAAGACCTACCTCAATCACTGCTGCATCTACCTTCATCTCTTCAAAATATAAAAATGCCATTGCAGTAAGCATTTCAAACTGCGTAGGAACTTCCATATTCTGCTCTTCCATCGTCTTCATTTTATCAATTACCATGTTGGCATATTTCACAAAATGCTCTTCTGATATTTGGTTGCCATTGATCACCATCCGTTCAGTAATTTTATAAAGATGTGGCGATGTATAGGTTCCCACCTGATATCCCGAATGCTTCATGATATTTGAAATCATAGCTAGGGTTGAGCCTTTTCCGTTTGTACCGGCAATATGTATGCATTTTATATTTTTATGAGGATTGCCAAGCAGCTCCAAAAGGTTAGCCGTTCTCGCAAGTCCTGGTCTGCAGCCAAAACGCATACTGTTTTCTATGTAATGTACCGTTTGATTAAAATTCATACTTGCACCTCTTTATTCATCTAATAAATCATTTTCAACTGATTACACCGCCATTTTGGTAATTAAAACATATGCGCCATAGGCCATCGTGACCAAAATGGCTGCTCCGACGTATAGAAACATGTTGCCCTTTGGCTTTCCCTTGGTGGCATTTTCTCGAATGCCAGTAACAATAAATAAAATGCCCAAACACAATTGCAGCACAGTTGATGTCGTTAGCTTATGCAGCTCGCTTAAATCCTTATTGGATAAAAGTATGATACTTAGTATGATGACCAAAAAGCCAAACACACCTGTCAAACCATTCAAGACTTTATTATTCTTGCTTATCATTGCGATCCTCCACCTTTGCAATAGGAAAGAAGGGATGTTTGACCACCCCTTCACCTTTTATTTCATTGACTTAAGTCTTTCCATCACCTTATCATACATTTCTTGATATTTTGCTTCTTTGGCTTTTTCTTCTTCTATAACACTTTGTGGTGCCTTTGCTACGAAGCCCTGATTGTTAAGCTTGCCTCTCACTCTTTGGATTTCCTTCTCAAGGTTTTCCTTTTCCTTGTTCAGTCTCTCCTTTTCCTTCTCCATATCAACAAGCTCTTCTAAAGGGAGAAAAATCTCTGCTCCGGCAATCACTACGGATACCGCACCTTCTGGTATTTGGTTTTTGTCGTTTATCAGCTGAACCTCTGATGCGGATGCCAATCTTTCAAAGTATATGCTTCCTGCTTCAATGGCCTTCTTAACCTTTTCATCCGTTGCGATGATCAGTACCTTTGCTTTTCTAGATGGTACTACATTCATCTCAGCTCTTATATTTCTGATAGACTTTATTGCATCCATCACGATTTCCATGTTGCTTTCCTGCTCTGGATTGTTTCTCTTTTCATCATACTCAGGCCACTTTGAAATCACAATTGATTTGTCTGTTCCTGGCAGATATTGATATATTTCCTCGGTAATGAAAGGCATCATAGGATGCAGAAGCTTCATCGTACCTGTCAATACATCAACAAGTGTTATTTGAGCTGCAAGCTTTGTATCAAAATCATCGCTATAAAGTCTTGGCTTCACTAGTTCTATATACCAATCACAGAATTCAGACCAGATGAAGTCGTAAAGCTTTTGACCTGCAACTCCTAATTCAAACTTCTCAAGATTTTCTGTTACCTCTTTTACAATTGTATTGTATCTGCTTATGATCCATTTATCTGCTGTGGTAAGATTTTGTTCATAAGTATTTCTGTCGGCTTCCAATACTGCAATGCTATCCAAATTCATCATTACAAATCTAGATGCATTCCAAATCTTGTTGGCAAAATTGCTGCAAGCCTCAACCTTTTCCAGAATTAATCTCATATCATTTCCTGGGGAATTACCTATGATTAGATTGAAACGTAAGGCATCAGCGCCATATTTTTCGATGATATCCATTGGATCAATTCCATTGCCCAGGGACTTGCTCATCTTTCTACCTTCAGAGTCCCTTACCATTCCATGTATGAAAACATGCTTGAAAGGGATTTCATTCATATTCTCCATAGCTGAGAATATCATTCTTGCTACCCAGAAGAATATAATGTCGTAGCCTGTAACCAAAACACTGGTTGGATAGAAGTATTTCAAATCCTCCGTATCATCGGGCCAGCCCAAGGTTGAGAAAGGCCATAATGCAGAGCTGAACCATGTATCCAATGTGTCCTCATCTTGCTTTAGTTCTCCGCCGCACTTGCTGCATTTACTTGGTTTTTCCTTCGCTACAATTACCTCGTCACAATGGGCGCAATAGTATGCAGGTATTCTGTGCCCCCACCAAAGCTGTCTAGATATGCACCAGTCTTGAATATTCTCCATCCAATTGAAGTATATCTTTGAAAAACGCTCTGGTACAAATTTTATCTCTTCATCTCTTACTACCTTTAGTGCTGGTTCAGCCAGAGACTTCATTTTAACAAACCACTGCTTTGAAAGGATTGGCTCAATGATTGTAGCGCATCTTTGGCACTGACCAACATTATGCTCATGATCCTTGGTCTTTACCAATAAACCCAATTCCTCTAAATCCTTAACAATTGCTTTTCTCGCTTCAAATCTATCCAACCCTTGGTATTTGCCACCTAGCTCATTTATTGTGCCATCGTCGTTTAATACTCTAGGCATTGGCAGATTGTGTCTCATACCTACTTCAAAGTCATTGGGGTCATGAGCTGGAGTGATCTTAACAGCTCCTGTTCCAAACTCTAAATCTACATAATCATCTGCTATAATAGGTATTTCCTTATTCATCAAAGGTAGTATTAAGGTTTTGCCTACTAGATGCATATAGCGCTCATCCTTTGGATTTACTGCAACTGCAGTATCCCCAAGCATTGTCTCCGGTCTAGTTGTTGCAATCTCTAAGTACTCCTTGCTATCCTTTACAGGATACTTAATGTGCCAAAAATTACCTTGTCTATTTTCATATATCGTTTCTATATCAGAGATTGATGTTTTACAAGTAGGACACCAATTGATAATTCTTTCTCCTCTATAGATTAAGCCTTTTTCATAATATTTTATAAATACATCCTCAACAGCCTTTGAACAGCCTTCATCCAATGTAAATCTTTCTCTGCTCCAATCACAGGAGCTGCCCAATTTTTTCAATTGAGTTAGTATTCTTCCGCCGTATAAATCCTTCCATTCCCATGCCTTTTCCAAGAACCTCTCTCTGCCCAAGTCATATTTGCTGATGCCATCTTTGGCAAGTGCTTCAACAATTTTTGCTTCTGTAGCAATGCTGGCATGGTCTGTTCCAGGAAGCCAAAGTGTAGAGTAACCCTGCATTCTTCTCCATCTAATCAAAACATCCTGCAATGTGTTGTCTAGTGCATGACCCATATGCAGCTGTCCCGTGATATTTGGTGGCGGTATCACTATTGTATAAGGTTCTTTATCGGGATCTACCTCCGGTGTAAAGTAACCATTTTCTACCCATGTATCGTACAACCTGTCTTCTACTTGTTTTGGATCATAAGATTTTGCCAATTCTTTTGCTTCGCTCATGATATTACCTCCTTTATAATTGCACTATTATTATTACCTATAAGTTTTGTACCAAACATTTTCCTAGCGCTAAATGTTGAGAAACAACCTTTCAATAGCCTGATTCTTAGCAATATAGCTTTACAAAAACAAAAAACCCTCGTCCTGATATAAGGACGAAGGGTATTATTCCGCGGTACCACCTTAATTCCGGCTATCACCGGCGCTCATACATGTAACGGACTAGCTGTCCGCCTATGCCTACTGAATTCAGCACAGGAGCTCCAAAGCTACCTTCTGCAGCACCTTACCTGAAGAATCTTACAGCCTATGAATTCTTCTCTCTGAAAGGGGATGTCTACGTACTCCTCTTTTTCAACGCTTTTATTGTTTCAATTATAGTATATTATATCTCTTTAGAATAATTTGTCAACTTTATTTTTTAATTAAATCGAATTGATTTAGCCCCTTTACAGCCAAAAAATTGTTTATATATATGATAAATGCCAACACTGTGGCCGTTACATATACATAAAGCACAATATCGCGAAATGGCAGCTTAAATATAACTGCGAGAATAGCAGCATATGACAGCAGAGTAGCCAGCTTTCCAAATATATTTGCCGGTATAACTACATTTCGCAAATTGTATAAAGATATAGCTCCTAAAATCATAAGCAGCTCCTTGGATGCCACCAGTATAATAATCCATTTCGGAATATCACTGCCCACTGCAATGCTAACCAAGACAGTAATAAGCATCAACTTATCAGCAAGGGGATCCAGCACAATTCCAAGCTTTGTAATTTGATTGTATTTTCTGGCTATATAGCCGTCTAATGTGTCTGTAAGCCCTGCTATTAGAAATACAATCACAGCTATTCCAATACCATTTTCATTTGGTAAAAAGAAGAAATATATAAAAACAGGGATCAATAAAAATCTGAGCACAGTAAGCAAATTAGGTATATTCATAAATACCTCCCTTACCGCTTATTTTAAGCAGTTGAATATCTTATATTTTCCCCATAATTCTATCTATTTATAAACATTTAAAACTTAATTTATTAAAATAATTTTACATTATATTCCAACTTAATTCAAACAAGCACTCCCTATAATTGGAGTAACACATTTTTCTATTTTGCATAATATGAAATCATAGAGTGCTATTAAAATTTGATTGGAGTGATAGATGTGAAACGTACCCCGAAAATACTGAAGCTTACATTTGTGTTTGCATTGATTCTACTTGTCCTGGCAGTACAATTAACTGGCTGCAGCAAGCAAGAGTTAAAAACGATTCGACTAAATGAAGTAGTACATTCCATTTTTTATGCACCACAGTATGTTGCGATTAATAAAGGTTTTTTCAAGGAGCAAGGCATAGAGATTGAACTTACAACAGGTCAGGGTGCAGACAAAACAATGACAGCCCTGGTTTCCGGTCAGGCTGATATTGGCTTTGCAGGTCCCGAAGCTGCAATTTATGTTTATACCCAAGGTAAGGAAGACTATGCTGTAGTATTTGCACAGCTTACCCAAAGAGATGGTTCCTTCCTAGTCGGAAGAAATGCGGAACCTGATTTCAAATGGGAAAATATGAAGGGCAAGACTATTATCGGAGGCAGACCTGGCGGCGTACCTCAAATGACTTTAGAATATATACTGAAACAGCACGGTGTAGTACCTGGTCAAGATGTTGAAATGATTACAAACCTTCAATTCACTGCAACAGCAGGTGCGTTCTCTAGCGGCACAGGAGACTATGTTGCTTTGTTTGAGCCTACAGCTTCTGCACTGGAGCAAGAAAATGTAGGTAAAATAGTAGCTTCCATAGGAAAAGACAGTGGTTTAATACCTTATACAGCATACTTCACAACCAAGAGCTACATGGAAAAGAATCCAGAAATCGTTCAGGACTTTACCAATGCAGTTTATAAAGGCCAGCTTTGGGTGAAAGAGCATTCTGCTGAAGAAATTGCAAAGGAAATCATCTCCTTCTTCCCTGATTCAGATGAAAAGCTTTTGGTAACAGTAATCAATCGATA
>JAQSYB010000093.1 GCA_029256365.1 Clostridia bacterium | reverse complement strand
CTGAATTAAGCAAATTGTTATTTGGCGGGGTGGAGCATGCAAAATCGAGAATTGGTGATTTGTTTCAAGGTAGGGCAAAGACCTTGTGGTTCAAAGAATTAGATAGTGCAGTTATTACGATATACTCAAATGCATCAAATGGTAAGTCACACTTAGCTTGGAACATAGCAACTGCATTTGAAAAGAAAGGATATAAGACTGCACTTATTAACATTGATAGAGGATATTCTGCAAATTTATACTTTGGTATTGAAGACATATATTTTGATATACTTGATTACCTATTGGCAAAAGGCGAGCATCACAGCATTCTGGATAACTGCTACAAGAAAGGAAATCTAAGTGTGATATCAGGCAGGCTGGGGAATGAAGAGCCAATTTGCAATGAGGATTTTTTAAAGATATTATATTTTGCCAGGTCCAAATGCGACATTGTAGTGATTGATACATATACAGGCTTATTTGATACAACACTCCAAGCAATTAACCATTCCAATATCGATTTTTTTGTTTTTGATTGTGACCTAATGCATTTTCATATGAATAAATTGATGCTAGAGAAATTGGGAAGTATTTTTATAGACAATAAAACCATTGCTATTATAAACAACTGTAATACAAAAAGTGAGGCATATAAGTACATTTTTAGGCAGATTAACAAGTTAAATAAAGGTTTTAAAAAGATATTGCCTTTGACAAATTGTGGCAGCATGAGCTGCGATTTGATGCATACGGGTAAAACACCCTATGAAACATCCAAAAGCAGCAGTAGCTTTCAATTAGATATGAATCATATTTTGGCTGCGATCAATGTAAGAAATACAGATGCTAATAAGCATATTTTTTATAGGGGGTGAGCGAAATGACTTATGTCAGACAAACAAGACTAGATAAAAGAAAAAAAGTCATAATATTTGGTCTAGCAGGCATTTTCGTTATATTCTTGCTGCTGGGGTATTTTTATTATGGCGATGATAGTGAAGTGAACCTAACTGACAAAAAAAACAATCAATCCAAGGAGTCAGCTGTCATTCAAGTTGTAAGGGCAAGTCATGGCTTACAAGCCGGCGAAATGGCAGATGCGGTGAAGTTTGAGGTGGTAGCAGTACCTAAAGAGCTTGTACCTGCAGGGGCAATTACTTCAGTGCAGCAGCTGAAAAATAAAAGAGTAGCAAGTTCCATAGCTGAGAAGGAGTTTTTATTACAGGCAGACTTAGTTGAAAGCACTGAGTGGTATGAGGAAGATGATCGACTGACAGAGCATACCTTTCGTGATGAAGCGATACCATCTACGGTGGAGGTTGGAAGTGTTGTGGATATAAAGCTGTTCAGACCTAACAATGTGGACGATGTGGTGGTCGCAAAAGCAGTTGTAGTTGGTAAAACAGACAAAACCTTAAGCTTCTATTTAAATAAGGTTGAACAAGAAAACATAAAGGAAGCAAATACAGAGGGATTTATTTTTCTTGTTCAATACTTGGACAAGTCTCAATTGCCTAGTATTGCTACTTATACACCCGCCTATGATGGCGACAGCTTAGAATCAAAATCTGGAGGGAAGCAAAGCTTTGAGGATTCCAGTATGAAAAAGAAGTAGAGGAGAGGACGTGCATATGAGAGATACCAGAGGCAGCTTAATATCAGTGTGGGTGCCAGGAAACCATGGTGCAGGGGGTAGTACGATCTCTATTGCTTTAGGAATTGCCCTGCAGCATTTAACCAATAAGAAAACCTTAATAGTAAATATGGGCAGCACAAGGAATTATATGGAACAATACATGCAGAATGATGCGATTTCTAGATTTTCAATGGATTATCTGAAAAGCTTTGACTTAGATATCAATGCAGAGCATATCAAGACCTATTCCTCCGCCATTAATGATATGCTGCATGTTTTGCCCAACTGCAAAATAGACAAAGAAATCAGTAAAGTGGGTGAATCCTTCTATCAACGGTTCTTAGAGAGTGCCTTGGAGGCATATGAAATTGTGATTGTTGATTTGGAAACGGGTTTGTGCAAAGAAAAACAGATGTTTCTTGATGGTGCAGAAGTAATTCTTGCAGTGATGAATCAGAATGAAATGATGTTGAAAGATCTGCTAAGGATAAATAAGCAGATAAAAGGATATATCCAAGGTGATAAGACATTGGCAGTCTTTAATGGCTTAATGGAGGAAAGCAATACAATTAAAACCTTAAGTAGGCTAAACAAAGGTCTGGGGCTGAAGGGCTCATATGGAATATCCTTTGACAACAATGTAAACAAAGCTGCCTGTTGCGATGGCAAGCTGTATAGTTTTTTGAAGAATGAGATGAATAAGAAAAAAACACATAGTCTAATGACGGAGCAAATGATGGAGCTTAGCCGTATAGTCGCAGAGAAGCTTTTCATTCCTATTCAGCATTTTCAGGAAAATATCAATCCAATGAATAAGATTTTATTAAAAGTAATGCAGTGGGGTGAGGTTGATGTCTAGTTTGCAGCAGCAGATTGTCGAAGCTTTGGATATCAATATATTTTCTAAGCAGATAGAAAAAAATTTTGAGACCTTTATTATTAAACAACCAGAAAATGAGCAAATAAAAAAAGTGATTCACATTCTTAAAAAATTTAAAGACAGCTCAACCTCAGGTAATTTAGAGGATAGGAATATATTAAAAGCTCATATTAAAACGGATTTATTAACTAGTTTTAATATCTATCTTGTATTAGAGGATGGCACTTTGTCTGATATATTGCTTTGCCGAGATTTAAAGATTAACGAAGGCAACGATTATGTCAATTACATCATCCCTTTTGACAAACCTCATAAGCTTACTGCAGAAGAAAAGTTCAATATCATTATGTACCTGAATGGAGCACATGGAAGTGTTAGATCTTTGGCTTTTAAAAACTTGATGAAGAAATATGATATCTATAATAAACAAAGAGAAGAAAGCAAGGACGATTGGAATTATACCAGTAAAAGGTTTGAATACAATGAAGAAGATATTGAATTTATTTATAATAAGGAACTTCAAGGAAATAGCCTTAGCTTTGCGGATAAGATAGAAATAGTTGTGCAGGTCATTTATCAAAGATTATTTGGATTGCTTTGCTTAGACACCCTTGCATATTCTGATGTAAACGAAATAGGGTTTTCTAATGATGGCAAGTACATTTATTGCTGGTGTGACATAAAGCTTTGGTTAAGCTTTTTAAAGCTTACAAAGGAAGAAGCCAGAATAGTACAGGATAGAGCAATATCCTTTGATAAAGATGCAGGTCAGCTGGATGAGAGCTCTCCTGAGAAGCTATGCTATCGTGGTGATTTAGCAAGGATTACAGTAACGCAGCAGCCTTATTCATCTGCTAGAAACCTATGCACTAGAATCTTTAATCAAAGGCATTTGGGCATAAAGGAGTTGATTCCAGATTCAGATTTACTTACTGCCTTAACAGCGTTGGTTAGAAGTGGAGCCAGCATATGCATGCAAGGCAGTTTGGGAACTGGAAAAACTACGACGATGTCGGCTCTGTTTGAATTATTGGATGATAGTCTGCATATTGGGATTGTGGAGGATTTCTTTGAACAGCATGTTATGCAGAAATATCCTTATAAGAGAATAGTTGAGTTAAAGGGAATGCAGAATAAGACATTAGAGGATGCAGTAAAAACAATTCTCAGGTTAAGTGTAGATGTAGCAGACTTAGGAGAAGTAAGAAGCGGAGAAGCCCTATATAGTGTGTTGCAGCTGATACAATCTGTAAGTATGTCTGCTTGGTTTACTGCACATGTCGCAAATCCAGAAACTACAGTACCTAGATTTAAGAATCTTCTATTAAGTACAGGCAGATATCATACGGAACAAAGTGCAGTGATGGATATCGTAAATTATATAAATTTGATATTCCAGCATAATATCATTGATGGAAAAAGAGTTATCACTGAAATAGTAGAGGTTATTCCGATGGTCAGTACTGCCTTTGATTATGACTTTGACTTAAATCTCGAGACGGACAAGTCTATTTTGCAAAAGCTTTACTATATTCAGCAAATACAAAGCAATACCAATAATATGTACAGATTGAGAACAATCATGGATGCCAAAGATGGGATACCAAAATATATCAATATGCCATCTGAGAATATTCTGAATAAAGCACGACATAAGAAAGATGCTTGGAGATATATGGAAAAGCTGCAGTCCTTAGTCGAAGCAAATAAAAAGAAAAATAGGGTGGTTGATTTGGATGAACAGATTTAAATATAGCTTAAATAACAGGCTTTGCTCAATGAATCAACGTAGTTTTGCAGAAAACCTTCCAAAGACCTCAATGCTTTTTATTGTGATGACTATTGTTAGCATTTTATATTTTGGTTTATTATATAGTTTTTTTCATACTTTGTGGTATCATAAGCTTTTTTGTATTTCATCCACTTTAATATTTACATATTGCTTTCAGGATATTTATTTTGAAGAAATAGAAAAAAGAATTAAGTTAACCCTTCCTAAGACCACCAAAAAGCTTGCACATTATTACACTCATTACAAAGGGAATGTGATTCAAACTATTAAAGAGACTGAAGAAAAATGTCCCCCGGAAGCACGTTTGTATCTTGTAAAGATTCGCAGTGCCCTTATATCTGGAAACCCAGGTGATGAAATTGCAGCACTAAAATGTAAGTTCTCTTTTGTTTGGTTTAGAATGTTGGCTTCACTAATGTTCATGGCAAAGGAAAAGGGGATAGGGGAGGTATCGGATGCAAGTCAAGCAAATCCCATAGGCAGAAATCTAATGAAAATGACAAACATACTTAATTTTATTAATGTTCAGCAGGGCTATAACGATGCAGAATTAAGGTATATACAGCTGTTTCTATATGTAGCTCCATTTCTATTTATTTTTTCATCAGATTGGATCAATGCAAAAATACTGATAGAAATGAACATGATGGAAGTATATCAGGGAATAAAAGCACAAAACATGAAAGCCTATATATTTCTATCTGCAAATCTATCTGCTCTATTTATTCATTGGATGAGAAAACAGCAGATATAGGGGGTGTGGTTTTGAATATTATTATATTTGCACAGACCGTGGCAACTTTAATCCTTATAATAGTTCTCAGCTTAGCAATCGCCTTTGTCACCCGAAACATGAAACTTAAGAGGCTTTTCAGCCAAGAATATATAAGGGTGATTCATACCAAAACCCTAAGAAAGCTTTACCCATTTGTTCCTAAGCCAAATAGTATCAAATACAGAAACACCAAAAAGTTTTTGACTTCGATAGGCTGGAAGATTAGTGTTGAAGGCATTTACCTGTGCAAATGGTGTATGTTTGCCCTAAGCTTTTTTATACTTGTTACAATACAGAGCACCAATAAAGCAATTGAGTTGAAGGAAATCGTACAGAATGTGAATTATAATCATAACCTGATAGAAACCTTTCGGGTTGACACTCCGGAAAATGTTGCTCTGGAAATACAGCTTTATCATTTGGTTGACAAGAAGATTTTAAAAGATGATGAGATATACAGGGCGCGAAATAAGCAGCGTTATATTGCGTATATTGAGGATCTGATTAAGCAGCAGGGAGTGCAAACTACCGATGATTTGAAAACCACTGCCCAGCGGCTATACTATAAGGTTATTCAAACTAGGTTGATAAGAAATGGGATAAACACTTATATATACATTGTCTTGATTTCGATTCTCATCTATCACTTGCCAGATATATTAGGGCAAATTAAAAGAAAGCTCATAGAAGACAAGAAAAATTGGGAAATACTCAATTGCATGATTGTTTTCTCAGTGTTTGGCAGAATGCCGCCTTTCTCGGTGTTGAATATTTTAGAGCATATCGTAATAGTGACAGATGTGTACAAGCCTTTGTTTGAAGCATTAATCGAGGGACTTAAGAAAGGTGGGAAGCAGGATGAAGCTTTTGATGCAGCACTGGAGACTGTGGATCGGGATGAGCTTTATGAACTGCTGGAAACCATGAAAATTGCAAGACGAACTGGCTTGATTCATTCAGTTGATGATGTAGAGGATACCATCAACAATACAATTAAATGGATAGAAATCGAAAATATTACACGACGACGTACCAAGATGTTATATGCCATGACTGCTATGGCGGTGGTAATGGGTTTAGGATGCATCTATTTCGCATATGGTTTGACGGTGATTTCAAATCCCGCCAATATGATTATTAAATAAAATTTAAGGAGGAAAGATTATGGATAGCTTTTGGTCAAAACTATTAATTCTGGGGATTGTAGCAGCAATCGGCTTGTTCTTTATTGGGAATGTCTACGCACCACAGAAAGCAGCCCAAGAGGCAATGGCAGACAGTACACAGCAAAGCGTTAATGCTGTGAAGATGGGGATTGAGGATACAACAAGTCTGCAGTATAGCGGTGATGATGTGATTGATGAAATACAAGAAATTTGCGAGCCGGGTAATACAAGAACTGTAATTGTCAAAGTTGGGAGTGCAACATATTTATTTACAACTTCAGACACATATGGTGGCCAGGAAATAGATAGTATAGTTAGTCCTGGTGACCAATACCGTAGAGAAACCAGTGCAAGTACCATTACATTTACAAGGTTGTAATCATTAAGAAATGCCTGCTGATTTAATTCACAGTATAAAGGGTGATGCAAATGCAAAACTTTTGGGCAGTTTTAGTCGTACTGCCGATTTTCACTTGGTATTCCATGTTTACAGTATTGGATCGGAACTACACCTTAGCACAGCAGGATGTTGAGAATATTGTATATCAATATACTCAAATTGCAGCAAAAAAAGGTGTGTTGTATCAATCTGTACTAGATGAAATGGACAAGCATTTAAGCAAATATGGAGAACATGAAATTCATATTCGCGCAGAACGGTTTGTTGATGCTGGAATTGTTGCGGTTGATGGCTGGGATGCTGTGGATGCACAGCTCCGAGATGAGGGCTTTGACCTTCTGAATGTAACTGTAACATATAACAAGCGCCACCCCGTCAGCATCATGTATGAGCATAGTATTTTTGGTACACCAAACAGCAAAAGCTACAACTTTACTTTGTTTGGTAAGGCAAGCAGCTATATTAGGTAATGGGAGTGTGGTGAGATGAAGTGGTTTATTTGGACATTGATATTTCTAGCTTTCTTCACACCTATTATTTTTATGGGCAAGGGTGTTGACCATTTGGATATTATGAAGGACAGATACAAGCGAGCTTTAGATGCAGGGTGCAGCTCTGCTGCCAGATCAGTCATCTATGATGATGAAAATAGTATGCAGCAAGTCGCAATGGGGTTTGGAACAGATGTGGAGCATGCAAACAATATTATGGTTGATAAAGACACTGCTTTGCAATGGTTTTACAGAGTTTTTTACAGGAACTTAGGTATACAAGAAGATATGGAAGC
>JAQSYB010000092.1 GCA_029256365.1 Clostridia bacterium | reverse complement strand
CGCCCGTCTTAATATCCTTGCACATTTCTGCTGCTAAATCATAAAGTTTTGTACATATTGATAGTTTATCATATATCTTTTCAAAGATGTTTTTTCCATTTATGTTTGTCCTAAGATGCTTTGACTTTACCTCTTCCAGTATATCACTTAGCATAGCAACATCCTCGGAACAATAGCGAGCAATCGCATCTCTGAGGTTTCGTTCTTCCGTGCCCTTTATAAAGGCACCTCCCTCTGTTGCATTAATCACAGTGCGATTACAATCTCTGACAGCCGCTTCAAAATAGTCTAAAATATCCCTCCAGGTATTTGTACTAGGAAGCAAATTTCCTTTGCTATCTTTTACATATACCTCAATATCCTCTTCTTTAACCTTATGAACTACTCCTGATGCATCAACTATATGACTCATTCCTGATGCAGAATAGCTTAAATCCTGACCTACTAGAATGATTGGATTACAACCTAACTTGACAGCCAATCCAAAAAGCATATTCGATACAGACGCACCACACCAGACTCCTTCCTTAGAACAAGTGTCGAACTCGCTAATCCATTGTCCTAAAGAGCTTCCTGCTTTTGTATAAAGCAATTTTTTTCCTGTAAACTCTTTGACCAAATCCGGATATATTAAAGCAGGTGCAGCAAGCACTAAATCTTTGTCAAAGGTCTCTCCCTTAAAGAATAAATCATAGGTTAGCTTAATTCTTTCAAAAGCCCCAATGGCATCAGCCTTTATGCCTCTTTTGTTCAGAGCTTTGTATGCACTATCTGCAGCCAAAACCAGTGCCTTGCCCTCCGCCATCTTTATAAAATCTATATTTTTTTCGAGAGATGGTCCAGAAGCGATAAGGATAGCTGGTTTATTCCTATATGGATTATCGGCTTCAATAATTTCATTTACACCAGGTGAATTAATATAGTCCTCAATATTCGCAAGATAATTCTCCAAACCAACTAAAGTATCTTCAATGCAATTTCCAAAAGAGCTTAATAAGATTTGACAATACTTTTGAAAATATCCATGGACTTTATTGGAGTATTTCATATACCCGTCGCTGTGAAATGGCATAAATATATAATTTACTGCCCCTGAAAATTTTAAAGGCTGCATATCTATCATATCAATGATGTTCTGCTCTATCTCATCATTTCCTATTGCAAATACAAGCCTTCCCTGCTCTAAATATGCGGAATAATCTTTTCTTTTCAGACTTTCAATAATCAAAGATGCATCTTCTTCAACACAAACTACCAAAGCTCGTTTATCAACCTTTTCTAGCAGCAAACTCAAGGTCTCCCCTAAGGCAGCACCAAACAAAACATATGCTTGATCATATTTCTCAAAACTTATATTCTTTAAATATTCTGCTGCCTCTTCTTTGGGTGAAAAAAAAGAAGAGTACTGTATATAATTGCCGCTGTTCGTCTTATAATACAGTACTTCAACAGAACCATTTTCAATAATATAATAATCCGAACTTACTTCACGTCTCATATTATTAAGCTTTTCATATGCTTCTTTTTGGTTTCTTTTTAGACCAATTAGATTATTATTAAGATAATTTTTCTTACTCATCGTTTCTAACCTCAGCTGCAATCTTTGGTGCATAACCCAGCATAGTTCTTAATGGGATATCATATATCGGGTTATCTACAAGTTCAAGTATATAGCTAAGGTGTTTTACTTTAACGTTATCAAAGGCCTTTTGTTCTATAGATTCAGTAAACTTATCGTAATGCTTTACCATCATTTTCATTGCTTTACACGAATATTTATGAATGTCGCCAACCATATCGTTTATTATATTTAGGTTCTCTTCTATAGAATCCAATGTAAATTTATCCGATTTTATCATATTAATCTTATATACTGCTACGAGTATAATATATTGAAAATACATATTTAGCTTGGAGTGTTTCCCTATAAACCGAGGTATGTCTTTTCCGCCAAAATCAATACAGTCATATATATCATTTAACTGTTCCTCTGTTTCTAAACCGCTTTTTAATATTTCTAAGCTCTTGTGAACCCATTTTTTTGATTTAGATGCTTTCATGCGAAGCACGTTAAACAGTTTTATCGTTCTTCTTATTTCATTGTATCCCTTTAATAGAGCCTCATTTTCTAATTCGTTGTCTATCTCAATTTGATTCAATAAATCTAAAACTCTTGGTATATTATCATTACAATGTTTCTGTATGGCATCCTTTAAGGTCATAATCTCTGTTCCTTTTATTTTTGCTCCACCTTCGGTAGCGTCTATAACAGTTCCTTCATGATTGTACAACAGTGATTCATATGCCATTAAAAACTGCTTCCATACATAAGTACTAGCCAACTGAGTTCCATCTTTACCCTCCACAAAAACCTTTGAAGCTTTTGTGTCAATCTTAGTGATAACTTCCTTCGCCTCAGTAGTATGTGATACCCCTTCTGGAGAATAAGATAGATCCTGTCCAATAATTATTATTGGATTGGCTCCCAATCTTTTCGCTATACCAAACATCATATGAGAAACAGATGGACTTGAAGCTACGGCTCCTTTTGCATCTGATGTAAACTCATTTACCCAGTCTGAATAAACGTCATGTTTCTTCGAAAAAAGGATTTTATTTTTCATAGCCTTTACAATAGCAGGGTGAACAATTATGGGCACTGTTAGTATAGCATCCTCAGGAAGCGTTTTGTTCTCATAAAATGCTTCATAGGTCTTTTGTATTCTTTCTACAGAGCCTACCATATCAAATCTGATTCCATTTTTCCTTAAGGTTTCCATAGAACCATCACATGTTAGTATCAATGCTTTTCCTTGGGCTAGCTTTAAGTCTTTAACATTTTTATCTAAAGATGGTCCCGAAGCTACGATAATAGCAGGCTTGTTCTTATAAACATCTCCATATTTTTGCAGAAAATCATTTATCCCTGGGTTATTAACAAATTCAAAGAAGTTTTCAAGGTTATTATCAAGGCCAACCAATGTATCATCTAAGCTGTTCCCATATAAAAATTTAACGAGATCTTTTTTCTCCATTGTCATTTTTATCATTTTATTTGCAAAGCTAATATAGTTTAGATCATAAATAGGAAGTACAATAATTTGAGTCTTTGATACAAAGCTATTTATATAAGCCATAACTATGGTATATATTTGCTGATCCTCAGAAATTATATTATTTTCACCTAGTACAAAAATGATCTTCTTTTCACATATATAATGAGATAAGTCTATGATAGAAAGAATAGCCTTAAGTAGGTGTGCATCCTTCTCATAACAAACTACCTTTGACCTTTTTGTTATTTTTTCAACCAAACGACTTATTATGTTTCCAATTCCAATACCTATCACTAGATAAATACTACGATTGTATTCTATATCTAACTTTTCAAGGTAATCCTCTGCTTCTTTCTCAGGGTTAATAAAGCTTGAATATTGAATATGCATGCCTTCATTGTTTTTTACAAACAGGGACTTTATTCCATTATTATCAGCTATATAGAAATTCTTTTCTTCATTATCATCTAGATTGCTTAATATTTGATAAATATAGCTTTGATGTATCATTAAGGCTTCTAAATTTTTAGAAAGAATATTATTACACATTGCTATCCTCCAAGGACATATTTCTTTTTTCAAACTCAGGCTTAATTATATAATCAAGAATATCACACATTCTTATGACATCTCTAATTTCCATCGCTTCATTATAAAGAGTTATAATTTGAAAAAGCTCTTCTTGCTCTTCCGGCAAGGAATTGCTAAGTAAGAGTTCCATTAAAGATACGCTTTTACTAAATGCTTTTTCAAAATCAAAGTTTCTTAAATCATTTTTTAATATTTCTATATAACTCATATTATTCCCCTCTGATTTTCTATAAAATATTACAAACAGAGCCAACATAAAGTTGGCTCAATTTGTAAACTAGATATTTAATTATCTTAGTAATTGTAATACTCCCTGTGGAGCTTGGTTAGCTTGTGCAAGCATTGCTTGAGCAGCTTGGTTAAGGATATTTTGCTTACTGTAGTTCATCATTTCCTTAGCCATATCTACGTCTCTAATTCTTGATTCTGAAGCTTGTAAGTTCTCTGCTCCTGTATCAAGGTTAGCTATTGTGTGCTCAAGTCTGTTTTGAACAGCACCTAGGTTTGCTCTTTCTTCTGAAACTGCAACTATCGCATCATTGATCTTCTGGATAGCAACACTTTGATCTTCAGTTATGTTATCTGATACTTCATGAACAGAAATACTTGATGCAGCCATCTCATTGATGGAAACGCCTAGCATTTGACCGCTGTTTGCTCCAACTTGGAACTGTACGCTGATACCACTGTTTAGAAGCTTCTTAGTGTTGAACTCAGTTTGTGATGAGATTCTAGTGATTTCTTTAGCTAGCTGAGAAATCTCTTTTCTGATCTGCTCTCTGTCTTGAGTTACGTTAGTATCGTTGGAAGCTTGAACTGCAAGCTCTCTCATTCTTTGTAGAATTGAGTGAGTTTCATTCAATGCACCTTCTGCAGTTTGAATAAGAGAAATACCATCTTGAGCGTTTCTTGAAGCTTGTTGAAGACCTCTGATTTGGCCTCTCATTTTTTCAGATATTGCAAGACCAGCAGCATCGTCGCCTGCTCTGTTGATTCTTGAACCTGAAGAAAGCTTTTCAATAGATTTCGCTTGTCCAGATGTATTTACACCTAGTTGTCTGTGGGCATTCATAGCCATTAAGTTGTTGTTTATTCTCATTATAAATTCCTCCTTGAATTTTAAAGTCAGAATCCTTTCTGACTATTTTATTAGCAAAGAACATTACCAATACGGGCCCTGTACGATATTGTTCTTAAGCTTCTTGATAATATTATCGGATAGCTTGTACAATAACTTTATAGGTTAATAAAAAAAATTTGATATTCTTTCTGTACTTTATACAACAGCAATAATAAGTTATTTTGTATTCATCGCAACCCTGATTTTGCTAAGATCTATTTTATCTGAGACTGCTGAGTTTTTGTTCTCCTGCTCTACTTCCTGCAATAGTTCTTTTCTAAATATCTTCATATTTTTTGGAGCTCTTATTCCTATTTTAACTTTGTCTTCAGTAATTTCTGTTATGATAATTTCGATATTTTCACCTATAATAATTGACTCGTTTTTCTTTCTCGCTAGTACTAACAATAGGATCACTCCTCTCTAAAAAGCTTGTGCCTTATACTATATTTATCATTGTTGATAATTTCTTGAATTGCTTTGTTGTTTACATTGTTTACGATTATTGGTGCTATTAGATTTACAGTGATCTCTTTTATATCTTCTGGTATTGTCAATATAGCGTACAGACTAACCTCTTCCGCATTCTCAATTACCAGTTTCTGTACTGTTTCTTCACTTAAGTCAGCTTCATAATCTTCCATTACAGCAAAGGGACTTATCACTATAAAGCAAATCTCTTCCTTTTCTATGGACTGCATATATTGTAAGCTTGGATTTTCTTCCATATCTAACACAACAAACTTGTGAAGTTCATTGAAGCCTGGCAATCCATTTTCGAAATCAATAATCATCTTTTCGTCAATCTCAATCTTACCAAGAAATTTAGTGTTTATCAGCATTATTATTCCTCCCCGAACAGTTTTTACTATTATGCTATATTGACATATCTAAATTATTTCCGACATATTCAAATTTTATCTCTGGATTTTGTCTTAGATAGAACTCTATACCACCAAGTTCAACATCAATTATAGGCATGTTGGGTTTTGATTTAACATCCACATACCCTTCATTAATTCTTATATCTACAGTGCCGCCAACATAATCTATTCTAGGGCGGCTTTTGGGTATAAAATCAATGTTCCAATCAGTTACTTGTATAGAATTATTGAATGCAATTTCTGCAATAGCATTGTAGCCGTTCTCTATTGATGCCATTTGGTTGCCTTCAGACACAACTCGGCTAATTCCTTCAGAAAAAGCTTGTTGGCTTCTATTTACCATATCTTCACTCAAGGCAGAATTATTCTTTAAGCCCGCTTCATTGAAGCACTGTGTCTGATCTATTCTTACTTGCAATTGTTCTGTATCTATTAAGAGCTCCGAATCCTGCTGAAGGATCTCAAAATCAGGCTTTGGTTGAATGATGCTCATTTTTGCAGGTGTTGTATTTATCCCAATTAATGCATCCGTCTTTGTAATTATGATCATTTTATATCACCTATCTTAGAAAATCTATAAGTGTCGGTTGAATGATCCTTGCGCCGCCTGACAAAGAAGATTTGTAGACATTTTCCTGCATCTTAAGATTCATAATAACCTCTGCCATATCAGCATCCTCATTCTTAGATAACAAATCTTTTAAGTTTAAAGTATCATCTTCTATTCTATTTAAAGTTAATTCTAATCTATTTGATTTTACTCCAACCTCTGCTCTAACCGCATTGATATTATTCAAATGTATATCCAGTCTTTTTAAAGCATTACTGATTGCTGCTGTGTCATCCCCTTCTAAGTCATCCACTAAATCAGCAAACACCTGGATCATTTGTGGTGTTGTATATGTCGGAGGTACTGGAGGCGTAGACGAATTAATTAGAGTGTTGGCATCAACTGGATCATCTGCTGACGCAGTGCCCATTATACCAAATAGCTTTTGAGGCAGTACATTAATACCCATTCTATCCGATATTCCTACATTAAATTCAATTACTTCATTTTTAGAAAGATCCACAGGAAGATATTCTCCATCATCGCTCATCAAGGCTTGATTGGTCTTAAAGCCAGAAAATATATAGCTTCCTGCATAGGTCGTATTTGCAGTACTTATTATTTGTCCTTTTAATTGATCAATTTCAGCCGCTATAGCCTTTCTCTCATCTACTGAGTTGGTCTCGTTGGCAGCTTGGACTGTCAATTCTCTTGCTCTTTGGAATATATTAATTAAGTTATTAATTGCCATCTCAGTAGTTCCCAGCCAAGACTGTGCATCTTCAACGTTGCGTTTATATTGCTCCATATTTGCAACATCAGTATTCAGCCTCAGACTTCTGGACACTCCTATCGGATCATCAGAAGGCAAAGAAAATTTCTTTCCCGTTGCTAGCATCTCTTCTGTTTTGCTCATTCTATTTAAATTCTTTCCCATATTTCTCATCATAGAGTTAAGCATCATACTATTTGTTATACGCATATCAGCACCTCACTACCTTCCTACCATTCCTAGTCTATTTATCATTGTATCCATAATACCATCAAGAGTAGTTATCATTCTGGCTGAAGCGTTATAGGCATGTTGGAATTTTACCATGTTACCCATTTCTTCATCCAAGGATACGCCAGACTCAGATAATCTTTTGTTATTGGTCTGCTCTACGATTGCATCTGTATTTGTTGCCATTCTATTTGCCTGATTGGCATCAACGGACAATGTAGCAAGTAT
>JAQSYB010000091.1 GCA_029256365.1 Clostridia bacterium | reverse complement strand
ACCTTTGGGATTTGGTGTATGGCAATTGGCTGCAGCAGCGATTACTGGTTTCATTGCAAAAGAGAACGTAGTCGGTACACTAGCAGTGGTATACTCAATTACGAACTTTATAGATACGGATGAGCTTGCTCTGGTTGGCGGCGCATCAGATGTTGCAAGTATAATGGGTTTAAGCGCTGTATCTGCATTAGCTTATCTAATGTTTAACTTATTTACACCGCCGTGTTTTGCTGCTATTGGTGCTATGAATGCCGAGTTGGAGAGTAAAAAGTGGTTAGGTGGTGCTATTGCATTCCAATTAGGTATGGGTTATACAGTGGCGTTTATCACATATCAAGTAGGAACGTTGATTACAACAGGTGCTTTGGGTAGTGGTTTCTTACCAGGTTTAATTGCTGTAATGGCAATGATCGGCTTTGTTGTATACCTTATGAGAAAAGGCAGTCAAAAACCAACTGTAGACAAAACATTGAATGTTTAGGAGAAAACTATGGCTAATATAATTGTTATATTTATTATTCTCGCGATAATAACAGGTGCTATAGCTAAAGTTATTATTGAAAAACGAAATGGTGCCAAGTGTATTGGTTGTCCCCACGGCAAATCGGGCGGTAGTAGTTGCGAATGTAAGGAATAAGATGTAAGTTGATAAGATGGACATTCACAATTAAGTCATTAAGTATAAAGTCAATACTTGTCACTGTTATATGACAAGTGATTATTACGTAACATTTGTGACACAAGAAGATCGTAAGTACAAGAGCCTGCTGCTAGAAAATACTTAGTAGCAGGCTCCTATCTTTCTGATCTGCATATTTGATAGCTAAACAGTAAATAGTGATTGCAAGTTAGAGTTTGATAAAAGTTAAGAAGGTGAAATTTATGACAGTTGTAAAGTCCTTATTTTATTTTTTGATAGCAGGGCTATTTGAAATAGGTGGAGGATATCTTGTTTGGATATGGCTACGTGGTGGTAAAAGCATATGGTTTGGAATAGCAGGAGCCATCACTCTGATACTTTACGGGGTTATTCCAACTCTACAACCACCAAATGCTAGTTTTGGTAGAGTATATGCTACATATGGAGGAGTTTTCATAGTCTTATCTATCCTTTGGGGCTGGCAAGTAGACAAAGTAGTCCCTGACAAGTTGGATTTAATAGGCGGAGCTATTGCTTTGATAGGAGTGCTAATTATCATGTACTATCCAAGGGGATAACGTATAGAGCATATTTACATGGATTATCAGATGCTTTGAGGATGAGCAGAAGCAATGGGGCTTCTTATGTGTAGGATATACTTTAAAAATGATTACTTTGCAAGTGGGCTCATTACTTGTCTATGGTTAATCTGCTATAGGATTTGTGTCAGCATTGGCTATAGCTGCGTTAATTGTTGCTTATTTAATCCTTATTACTGAAAAGATGGGTCATAAATGTATAGAAATTGAGAGAGGCAATATGTCAAAGATGATGGATGAAAATAAATTAAACAAAAACACTTTGATGTTATATAAGATTTTTCAAGATAATCCCTTTGGAAGCTATAGTATTGACGATATCATACAAATAGCTGAAAAAGATCACTACGCAATGAGTCAAAGAACCATATTTAGGGCAATTGATAAATTAGCGAATCTACGAAAGATATACTGTGTCGGAACAATAAAAGGGCATCGGAAATTTCAGCTTTCTAATACCGGTTGTCTGGATTTGATATGTAATCATTGTGGGACTAAGGTTTCGTTGAGAACCATGCAGCAAAGTCAATTGGCAGCAGAAATCTACGAACGATATAAATTTGATATTATAGGTTTTACAGCAGAATACTATGGCACTTGCAGCTGTACAAGATCATAAAAAAAGGAATGGATGCTCAGAATGAATGAGCACCGTTCCTTTTTTATATGAAAGATATAGTTTTTTCAGCAGGCAGTCCTCCTCAGGATTTTCCTCATAATAAAATATAGCCTGGAGTGTTTTCAGCGGAATCGTGAAGTACTTTGAGTATGAGGCAAATACGGATATTCCACAGACCATGGGAAAATAAACGCAAAAGGTTGATAATTTATTTTAGAAAATGCTCCATTTATATCATCTGAATGTTTTAATAGAGGAATTCATTAAGAAGGTTCCTCTATTTTTGTTTATATATCAAATAAAATATTCCAACACTTGAATCTTAATGGATAAAAAAGTACAATAGAAGTTATACACGAATCATAAAATTAGATAGGTCTATTATAAATTTGGGGGTCCTATATAAAATGAAGATAATTATCATCGGTGCCGGCAAGGTTGGATTTCATCTTGCAGAAAACTTGTGCAAGGAAAACCATGTAACCATTATAGACAAGAATGCTGAAGCACTAAAGAAGGCAGAGGAAAGTCTGGACGTATTGTGTATTAGGGGCAGTGGAGTCAGCACAAAGGTACTTTTGGAAGCTGGAGTAAAGCATGCAAATCTTCTCTTAGCGGTAACAAGTACGGATGAAGTAAACATGGTTTGCTGTTTGACAGGTAAGAAGCTTGGAGCGATGCAAACAATTGCTAGAGTACGTGATCCGGAATATGCTCAAGAGCTTTCTTTGCTTAAGGAAGAGCTTGACCTAGATATGGTTATCAATCCTGAACATGCGGCGGCAGACGAAATAGCACGCAGTATGAACTTCTCTACAGCTATGAATGTAGAAAGCTTTGCCAAAGGCAGAGTAAGGCTTGTAGAAATCAAAGTAACAGAAGATATGCCCATATGCGGTATGAAGATAATTGATATTCCAAATAGATTCTCTTCACAAATACTGATAGGAGTGATTGTCAGAGGTGAGGATGTTATCATTCCAGTTGGGGACAATGTGATAGAAGAAGGGGACAGCATTTATGTAATTGGCAAATCCTCAAACATTTATAATTTCTGCAAAATGGTGGGGAAATCACCTGTAAGGATTAAAAACGTTATGATTATGGGTGGCGGAAGAATTGCGATATATCTTGCCAACATTTTAACTGAAATGGATATGAAGGTAAAGATTTTAGAGATTGATAAGGAAAAATGCATCGAGCTTTCAGAGCTGCTGCCTGATTCACTTATTATCAACGGCGATGGCTCTGATGAAGAGCTGTTGCAATCAGAGAACATTAGCGACATGGATGCTTTTATAGCTATGACCGGAATAGATGAAGAAAATATCATGGCAGCACTGATCGCAAAGCAGAATGGTGCAAAAAAGACAATAGCCAAAATTAGTCGTCTAAACTACGTAAACGTAGCCAAAAGTTTAGGAGTTGATAATGTAATAAGTCCAAAGCTTATTACCACAAACAAAATACTGACCTACGCAAGTCGTAAAAATGTAGAGATGCTTCATAGAATCATAGAAGGCAAAGCAGAAATAGTTGAGTTCATAGTAGAACGAAACAGCAAAATATTAAATATCAAGCTAAAGAATTTAACCTTGCCGCAGGATGTTATAATAGCTACAATCGTGCGAAAGAATGAGATTGTTGTGCCTCATGGTGATGATATGATTAAAGATGGGGATAGAGTCATTTTAATCGCTAAAAACAAGAGTATAGCAGAATTAAATGACATTATAACCAACAGCAGGGGGAAAGCTTAATGAATCTCAGGTTGGTCTTCAAGAGCATAGGGTTGCTGTTAATATGTGAAGCGATTGCACTAATCCCATCCTTGGTTGTAGCATTGATATACAAAGAACATAATGCATTGGTATTTTTTGATACCATAGGAATATTGTTTTGTGTTGCAGTACCTTTGTGCATGATAACGATAAGAAATAAAAATATGTATGCTCGAGATGGATATGCAATAGTAGCCCTGGGTTGGATTTTCATGTCACTATTTGGAGCATTGCCTTTTTACTTTAGTGGAACAATACCATCATTTATAGATTGCTTTTTTGAGACAAGCTCAGGCTTTACAACTACAGGAGCAAGTATATTGACCAATATAGAAGCGATGCCTAAGAGTATCTTATTTTGGAGAAGCTTCACACATTGGATTGGAGGTATGGGGGTTATCGTATTAACCTTGGCAATCCTACCATCCTTAGGTGCAAGAGGAATCCAAATGATGAAGGCAGAGAGTCCTGGTCTCAATCCTGGCAAATTGGTTCCTAAGGTTGGAGAAACTGCTAAGATATTGTATGGAATCTACGTGATTATAACAATTGTTGAGGTTTCTCTATTGGTGCTGGCAGGTATGCCCTTGTTTGATTCTTTCATTCATACCTTTGGAACAGTGGGCACAGGAGGCTTCTCCAGCATGAATGCAAGCGTTGGAGCATATAATAATGTGGCCATAGAGTTAATCATAACAGTGTTTATGTTTTTAAGCGGAGTAAACTTTACTCTGTATTACTATATGCTGAAGGGGAATTTAACCTCTCCATTTAAGGATGCTGAGTTTAAGTTCTACTTAGGGACAATTGCTGCAGCCATCCTATTTATTACATTGGATATCAATGCCAATACATTTCATAATATATGGGAATCCTTAAGACATTCTTCTTTTCAGGTAGTTTCAATTATTACAACTACAGGTTATGTCAGTACGGATTTTGAAAAGTGGAGTATGTTTAGTAAAATTATTCTTTTTATGATAATGTTTATCGGTGCATGTTCAGGATCTACTGGTGGAGGGATGAAGAGTATACGAATACTGGTTTTGTTTAAAGTGATGAAAAGAGAGCTGCTGCAAATAATCCATCCTAGAGCCGTATATTCAGTGAGAATTGGTAAGAAAGCGGTTGATGAAAAGACCTTATCTGAAGTACTTGGATTTTTCTTTATGTATATCATTGTTTTTATAGCAGGAGTATTGATCGTATCTTTAGATAATATGGATTGGGGAACTACAATAAGCTCAGTTGCTGCCACACTTAGTAATATTGGACCGGGCTTTGGAGTGGTTGGAGCAGTCGGTAATTACTCAACCTTGTCAGATGTGAGCAAAGTTACGCTTTCCTTAATAATGATTATAGGTAGATTGGAAGTTTACCCGATTTTGCTTTTGAGCATGCCATCCTTTTGGAAGCGTGTAAACATATAAACAGCATAGAATAAACGATTAAAACTCGAAGAAATTCGAGTTTTTTATTAAAGAATGGGGACTTATTCATGTTAAAATTGGATTTAAAAGATCGGAGCTTTTATAATAAATTACTTTCTATTTCAATTCCCATCATGCTGCAGAATCTCATATCCTCAGTACTAAATATGGTAGATACTGCCATGGTTGGAGCCTTGGGAGAGGCGCAAATTGCTGCCGTAGGCCTGGCAAATCAGGTGTTCTTTGTTTTTTTTCTCTTGATATATGGAATCAATAGCGGCTGTGGAATATTTATAGCCCAGTATTGGGGCAGCAAGGATGAAGAAAATATCAAGAGAACAGTAGGTTTTTCAGTTGTAGTTGGAGCGGTAGTCGGCTTGGTTTTTACGCTGATTGCCATAGGCTTACCAAGACAAATCATGCAGCTTTTTACTACTGACAATGCTGTGATTGAGCATGGAATCATGTATATGCGGTATGTTTCGATGAGTTATTTGCTTACTTCCGTAAGCATTGCATATAGCTTTGCTGCCAGGAATATAGGCGATGTAAAGACGCCAATGATAATTAGTACAACTTCTTTAATCATAAATGGATTACTGAATTTTATTCTAATATTCGGACTTTTGGGCTTCCCAAGATTGGAAGTGGCAGGCGCTGCCATAGCAACGGTGATTGCAAGGCTGTTTGAAGCCTTGGCACTGATTTATTGGATATATGTTTTGCGCAAGGGCAAGATGCTTTCTCCAAGACTTAGTGATGTCAAAAGATTGGATATGAAGTTTGTTAAGAACATCATGATTACGGCAATTCCTGTTATCCTAAATGATGTGTTTTGGGCTTTGGGTATGACAATGTACAGTGCAGCCTATGCAAGGATAGGAACGACAGCGATTGCTTCTATACAGATAGCCAATACCATACAAAATCTATTTATCGTCATATCCATAGGACTGGCAAGCTCCTGTGCTGTGATGCTGGGAAATGAAATAGGGTCTGACAACAAAGAAAAAGCAATCATATATGCCAAAAGATTTTTGTTGATAGGTGCCCTGGCAGGATTTGTGTTGGGGGTGGTGCTGATATTGATATCACCGATTATACTGATTATGTTTAGCAACACACTGGCTGTTCAACAGTCAGCACAGAAAATTCTGTGGATCATGGGTATTTTTCTGTGGGCTAGATTTATGAACAATATATTGATTGTAGGAATTCTCAGAAGCGGAGGGGACACTACATTCTCCATGATACTTGAGACATGCAGTGTATGGCTTTTGGGAGTGCCCCTAGCCTTTGCTGGAGCCTTGTGGTGGGGTTTTTCTGTATATTTGGTATATACACTGATTTCCTTGGAGGAATTAGTGAAAATATATTTTGGATTGGGAAGAGTAAGATCCAATCGCTGGGTAAAAGATGTGAGATAAAGCAAAGGTCAATGTCTAAAATAGACATTGACCTTTGTTTGTTGATTAGAACAATCTGCTGCAAATAATCTCCATTTGCAGGTTATGACTTGGTTTTATTGAATATTCTTTGCTAAATTCAAGATTTCTATATAAGTGAAAACCCTTGTCTTCATTCATGCTGTTTATCGGTTCTTTCACAGCAGATTTATTGATAGAATTATCTTTATTTATAATAGTACTGATTAAGTTCATAAGTTGACCCTCCTTTGTAGCTGTATTTCTAGTTGCTAATGTTTCTTTGCCAGCTGCCAAGCTAGCATTTATAGTATTTGCTGTTATTGCTTTCATTTTATTCATCCTTTCCTATAAGCTTCTAATAGAGCTTCTTAATATTTCTAAGTTCAAATCATAATTGGTTTGTTTGCTTTTGTTCTGCTGGATTGCCTCGCAAATGGAATATGCATTTTCTCTTTTGCCAACAGTCTTTTTCAATGCCTGAGCGAATTGATATACCATATGGTTCTGCTTTATATTTACAATGCTGATTAAATTCATAAAAAACCCTCCTTCAAAACATGCTGTATCAAAATCTTTAAAACGGTACACCGGTGATAAAAGTATTCATACTGATCTCCTCCTGTCATTTGCCAAAATTCCTTTTTGCATCAAAAAAGACCATGGATTATCCATGATCTTTGTATAGACGATTCAGAGCAAGCTGACCCCTGCCAATCAATATAAAAGTCACGGATGTTTAGCCCGTGACCAGATGTTCAAATATTAGTAAAATAACCTTATTAAAACACAGTCTTGGGCCGTGATTTGGAATATTCATTTTTCATATTATTTCTAAGTGTCAACATATTCACGACCTCCTATCTTATTATTAGTGATTTACACTACCTTAAAAATATACCATGGGATACATAATATTACCATTTCAGGATAATTACAA
>JAQSYB010000090.1 GCA_029256365.1 Clostridia bacterium | reverse complement strand
GGTTTGGGCAACGCTGCAACGCCAATGGGCTTGAAGGCCATGGATGAGCTGCAAAAACTAAATAGCAAAAAAGATACAGCAACCAATGCCATGTGTTTGTTTCTTGTTATCAATGCAGCCCCCCCACAGTTTATACCTGCTACAGTTTTGTCCCTCAGATCCTCCTTGGGATCTGCCAACCCTGGGATTATAATACTTCCTGCTGTTTTGACCTCTATGCTTGCGCTTGCAACAGGTGTTATTGCATGTAAGGTGTTGGAGAGAACGGGGAGGGGTGCAAGATGAGCTATATTATACCTCTTATCATTTTGTTTATTCTAGGCTATGGATATATGAAGGGTGTTAAGGTCTATGAAGTCTTTATAGAAGGTGCCAAGGAAGGCTTGCAGATTACCTATAAAATTTTTCCATATATTGCTGCCATGCTGTTGGCAGTGGGTATGCTGCGGCAATCGGGAGGTTTGGATTTCATATTGTACATATTAAGCCCCCTAACCAATGCACTGGGGATACCGAAGGATATTATGCCCTTGGTGATTATGAAGCCCCTTTCAGGCAGTGGAGCCTTGGGGGTCTTGGCTGATATATTGAAGAGGGTCGGACCAGACAGCTTTAGTGGAATTGTAGCAAGTACGATTATGAGCAGTACAGAGACAATTTTTTATACCATTACTGTCTACTTTGGCTCAGTGGGAATCAAAAATATCAGGCATACTTTGGCTGCTGCCCTGCTTGCTGATTTGGCAGGAGTGATAGGTGCTATCATAGTTTGCACCATTTTATTCAAATGAAATATTATATGATTGACAATAATATAATATTGTTGTATATTTTTATCAATAAGTCAGAAAATATGAACAAAGGTAATGACGGGAAGAGTAAGTTGATTGAATTGTTTCAGAGAGCCGGTTGGATTTTAAATCCTTGGTGAAAGCCGGTACACTAGATTGACTGAACATGGCCCCTGAACTTTGCGGGTGAGGTACGACTAAGCCTGCGACGGCAGCCTACGTTATAAGGCCGGGTGATGCGCATTGTTGCAAGTCACTTATAGAGATTTTTGCAGTGATGCAATTGTAAATTTGGGTGGTAACACGAGGTCTTCGTCCCATAGTGGGGTGAGGCCTCTTTTATTTTTGAAATAAAAGGGAGGAATAAAAATGCAAAAACCAAAATTTTATATGACTACAGCCATAGCCTATACTTCAAGAGTTCCACATATAGGAAATACTTATGAAGCGGTGCTGGCAGATGCCATAGCTAGATTTAAGAGAATGACTGGGCATGATGTGTTTTTCTTGACTGGAACAGATGAGCACGGCCAAAAGATTCAGCAGCAAGCAATTGAGGATGGTTTGACACCGAAGCAGCACGTAGATAAGATTGCCTCTGAAATAAAAAGAATTTGGGATTTTATGAATGTCAGCTATGACAAATTCATTAGAACGACGGACAAAGAGCATATAGAGACCGTTCAGAAGATTTTCAAGAAGCTGTATGACCAAGGGGATATCTATAAGAGCTCCTATGAAGGCTGGTATTGTACGCCTTGCGAATCCTTTTATACTGAAACACAACTGGTTGAAGGCAAATGCCCAGACTGTAGCAGAGATGTGCAAAAGGCAAGTGAAGAAGCGTACTTCTTCAAGCTGGCTAAGTATGCGGATCGATTGGTGAAGCATATAGAAGAGAATCCAAACTTCATTTGGCCGGAAGCTAGAAAAAATGAAATGATCAACAACTTTATAAAACCTGGATTGCAGGACCTTTGTGTATCTAGAACCTCCTTTGACTGGGGTGTACCTGTAAGCTTTGACGACAAGCATGTTGTTTATGTATGGATAGATGCTTTATCAAACTACATCACAGCTCTTGGATATAATCCTGATGGGCAAAGTGGCGAGCTCTATAAAAAGTACTGGCCTGCCGAAGTGCATATAATAGGTAAGGATATTGTTAGATTCCATACCATATATTGGCCTATAATCCTTATGGCTCTAGGGGAAGAGCTGCCTAAGCAGGTTTATGGTCATCCATGGCTGCTGCAGGGCAAGGACAAAATGTCCAAGTCTAGGGGAAATGTAATATATGCTGAGGATTTGGTTAGATATTTTGGTCTGGATGCAGTAAGATACTACCTGTTGAAGGAAATGCCTTTTGCACAGGACGGAAATATGACCCATGAGCATATCATCAGTAAAATTAACAGTGATTTGGCAAATAACTTGGGCAATCTGGTTAATAGAACAATTACCATGGTAGATAAGTACTTTAGCGGAATTGTTGCAGAAGCATCTGTAAAAGAAGCCATCGATGATGAGCTGATTCAATTGGCATTGGAAACACCGGGCAAGGTTGAAGAAAAGATGAACGAATACAGGGTGGCAGATGCCTTGGAAGAGGTCATTGCTCTGTTAAAAAGAAGCAATAAGTATATTGATGAAACACAGCCGTGGATTTTGGCAAAGGATGAAGCCAGCAAAGGCAGATTGGCAACAGTATTATATAATTTGCTAGAAAGCATTCGAATCGCATCAGTGCTTTTGGTTCCTTTCATCCCAGACACTGCAGTTGAGATTCAGAGACAGCTAAATGCTACCAAAACAGATTGGCAGAGCATTCAGTCCTTTGATGGAACCATTGTTGGAAACAAGGTAAACGATGCAAAACCAATCTTTGCAAGAATTGATGAAGCAAAGAAAATGGCAGAAATAGAGGCTGAGCATGAAGCAGCAGTGCTGGTAGCAGCAGCGGCAAATGCACAGCCTAAGGTAGAAGAGAAAAAAGAGCAGCCAAAGAAGGAAGAAGCACCTGCAGCAGATGGTTTGATTACAATTGACGATTTCGCAAAAATAAAACTTAAGGTTGCTAAGGTTTTAGAATGTGAAAGAGTTGAAAAATCAGATAAGCTGCTGAAGCTTCAGTTAGAGGTTGGCGAAGAAAAAAGACAGGTGGTTTCTGGCATCGCGAAAAATTATTCGCCAGAAGAGTTGATTGGCAAATATGTTATTTTAGTTGCCAATTTAAAGCCTGTAAAGCTTAGAGGCATAGAGTCCAATGGCATGATACTGGCAGCTTATGACGATAGCGCATTGACTTTAGTAACTCCAATGGCTGAAATAAAATCTGGAGCCGATGTAAGCTAATGAAGGAAGGAAATCGCGTTATGTTATTTGATACACATGCTCATCTGGATGATGACAGATTTCATGAAGACCGCAAGCAGGTATTAGAGCAGTGCAAGGCAGAGGGAATAGAGCTGATACTAAATGCAGCAAGTGATATGAAGACCTGTCACAGCTCTATTGCCTTGGCAGAAGAATATGATTTTATATATGCATCGGTAGGGATACATCCTCATGATGCAAAATCCATGGACAATAAAACAATAGATATATTGAGTGGTCTAGCTGCCAATTCCAAGGTAAAAGCCATCGGAGAAATTGGATTGGATTACCACTATGATTTTTCTCCTAGAGATGTTCAAAAACAAAGGTTCATGGAGCAGATTGATCTTGCCATGCAGCTAAAGCTTCCTATTATAGTACATGATAGGGAGTCCCATGGAGATATCATGGAGATATTCAAAAAAATGAATGTCAAAAATATGGGTGGGGTGCTTCACAGCTTCTCAGGCAGTGTTGAAATGGCAAGAGAATGTCTGAAGTTGGGTTTTTATTTATCCATAAGTGGTCCGATTACATTTAAAAACAATGTAAAGACTGTAGAGGTAGTACGGGAAATACCTCTGGATATGCTGTTGATTGAAACGGATAGTCCTTATCTCACTCCAGTGCCTTACAGAGGACAACGAAATTATCCTGGCTATGTAAGATATGTAGCAGAAAAAATTGCAGAGATAAAAGGAATTGCCTTTGATGAAGTTGCGCAGAAAACCTTCGAAAATGGCAAAAGATTATTCGGCATATAGCCAATTAATGTGACAGCAGATTACAATACTTCTGCTGCATGTTGCATTTTGACAAATGAATAACGAGTCGAAATGAGTACCACATCTTGAATGATGTGGTATTTTTTCGTATAATAAGGTATCTGTATGGGATTAAATGGAATTATGTAAATTAGGAGGCTTTATGTATACATATCAGCTTCATGATGCCCTATATATCAATTTAACCAATCAGTGCACCAACAACTGTGTTTTTTGCATTCGTAAAAAACCAGAGGCCATGGGGGTAAATCTGTGGTTAGATAAAGAACCCTCTGGGGAAGATGTCATTTATGAAATACCAGATCCAAATAGATACAAGGAAATTGTTTTTTGCGGCTATGGAGAGCCTACCCTGCGATTGCCTCAGCTGCTGCAAATATCTAAGTACTTAAAGGAGCATGGGGGAAAAATAAGATTAAACACCAATGGACACGGCAGCTTGATCTGGGGAAGAAACATTGTACCAGAATTAGCAGAATATATTGAAGCGGTATCTATCAGCTTAAATGCCAAAGATAAAAATCAATACAATCATCTCTGCCAACCAGAAAATGAAACGCTTTGCTACGATGCAGTGATTGATTTTGCCAAGGAATGTAAAAAGTATATCCCTGAGGTTTCCTTGTCTGTAGTTGATTTGATATCTGCCTATGACATAGAAATCTGCAAAGAGATCTCGAAAAACTTAGGGACAACCTTTAAAGTGAGACATACTATAAAGTAAAAATAAGAAAATATGTATAAGAATAGATTTTTTGGAAACCATACATAATAGAGAAAATATGACAATACAATAACCATATGTGCCTAGGCAGTTGACCAAAATATACCAATGATTATGTGTAAAATATTGGAATAAAAGTTGACAGCATATGAAAAAGAAGTTAAAATAACAAGAAGTTACCAGAAGGAGGTAAAGAATGAAGATAAACATAAATAATTGCAAGAGCTTTAAACATGCAAAGCTTGCAGCTGTTATCATGGTTTGCTTAGTACTTACTACATCCTTGGTCTATGGATGGTTGAAAAAGGACATAGTTATATCCGATGCAGGAAATATAATTGAAATTAGCACATTTAAGAATACAGTAAATGATGTACTAAATGAAAAAGCAATTGAAATTGGTCCTTATGACAAGATGAGTATTGCAATGACAGAAAAACTAGAAGACGGTTTAAGTATAAGCATTCAAAGAGCCAAAAAGGTTAATATTAAGACCTCAGACATCAATTTGTTCATTTTCACCAATGCAAATACGGTTGAAGGTGTATTAAAAGAAGCTGAGATTCTTGTTGGAAGCTTGGATAGGGTTGAACCTGCCATAGATGCGAACCTACAGGAAGACATGGAGATTAATATTATCCGTGTAGAAGAGAAGCTAGTAAGTGAAAAGGTCCCAATGGAGTTTACCAATGAAGTCAAGAAGAATGAAAGCTTGGCAAAGGGGTTGGTAAATGTCGTAAGAAAGGGAAAACAAGGCGAAAAAGAAGTTACGATTAAAATGGTATATGAAGACGGCAAGGAAGTCAGCAAAAAGATAGTAAGTGAAAAGGTACTTAGCGAGCCTGTCAATGGAGTTGTAGAAGAGGGTGTTAAAACTACTCTTGTTACTTCAAGAGGACAGATTAATTTTTCAAAAGCAATAAGCATGTCAGCAACGGCATATGATGCAACCTTTGAAAGCTGCGGCAAGCACCCTGGAGATCCGCAGTACGGAATTACATATTCAGGTTTGAAGGTTAGACCGGGCATCGTTGCAGTTGATCCAAGAGTTATCCCATTAGGCACATGGCTTTATGTAGATGGTTACGGTGAAGCATTGGCAGCAGACATTGGCGGTGCAATAAAGGGCAACAAAATAGACCTATATTATGAATCTCCATCAGATGTAAAAAAGTTTGGCAGAAGACCAGTTAAGGTTTATATTCTAGATAAACCTAGATACAAATTCTAATAAGAAATAAAATTCCACAGGAGAATATCCTGTGGAAATTCATTTTTAGGAGAATTGTGGGGGATAATATTGATAAAAGAAATTATAGTAGTAGAAGGCAAGAATGATGCTGCAGCTGTAAAACGAGCTGTAGATGCAGAAATTATCATTACAAGCGGCTTTGGCCTTACGAAACAAACTCTTGAATTAATTCGTAAGGCACAGCAAAATCAAGGTGTTATCGTACTGACAGATCCGGATTTTATGGGCGAAAAAATCAGGAAAATAATATCTGATAGGATTAAAGGCATTAAGCATGCCTTTATACCTGCTGAGGATGCAGAGTTTGAAAATGATATCGGCATTGAAAATGCAAAACCTGAAGCGATACTGAAAGCTTTGAGTATGGCAAAGGCGGAGAGCTCAGAAAAAAGAATTGAATTTACAATATTGGATATGACTGAATATGCACTGGTGGGATTGCCAGAGTCTTCAGCCAGGAGAAGAAAGCTAGGAGCAGCCCTAGGAATAGGCTATGCAAATGCCAAACAATTCCTAAATCGTCTTAATATATATGGCATTACTCGTCAGGAATTTGAAGCTGCGTGCAATAGCTTATTTGAATAATCAGCAAAGGATGAATAATATGAAAAACGTAATCAACCCATCGCATACAAAGGAACTGCTAAAGCAGTTCGATTTTAGGATGACCAAACGCTTGGGGCAGAATTTTCTTATAGATCAAGGCATTTTGGATGAAATCATAGAAGGCGCAGAGCTGACAAAGGATGATTATGTATTGGAAATTGGCCCTGGTATGGGATCAATGACACAAAAGCTATGTGAAACTGCAGGCAAGGTTGTCGCGGTGGAAATAGATAAGAATCTACTGCCAGTACTTAAGGTTACCTTGTCTGAGTATGACAACATAACAGTTATAAATGGTGACATACTTAAATTGAACATAAAAGATACCTTGCAGGAGCATTTTGGAGATAGAAAAGCAAAGGTAGTAGCAAATCTGCCTTACTATATAACAACCCCCATCATTATGAAGCTGCTGGAGGAAAAACTTAACCTGCAAAGCATCACAATTATGGTTCAGAAGGAAGTCGGAGATCGAATCAAGGCAGCACCTGGGGGCAAAGAATACGGAGCATTGTCTGTTGCAGTGCAGTATTATGCGAAGCCAAGCCAGGTACTATTTGTTCCTCCTCATTCCTTTATCCCACAACCAGAGGTTGACTCAATCGTACTAAAGCTTGATATTTTATCCAAGCCTGCTGTAGAGGTTGAAGATGAAGGTATGTTTTTTAGGGTAGTGAAAGCCTCCTTTGGGCAACGAAGAAAAACCTTGCTCAATGCCTTAACTGCAGGCAATTTTGGAATCTCCAAAGAACAGATGAAAGAGGTTCTAAACAGTGTGGGCATCGATGAAGGCAGAAGAGGAGAGACGTTGTCTCTACAGGAATTTGCAAACATCGCCAACAAGCTATATAAATAATTTTTATAAATAGGGTCATAAACAACCCCCTTTTTCATATATTAGTAATGACTATGTATAAAAGGGGGTTATTCTGTGCCTTTAAATAATGAATATAAACGTTATTTTATCA
>JAQSYB010000089.1 GCA_029256365.1 Clostridia bacterium | reverse complement strand
GTGTCTATTAAACTATTTTATTTGCATTATTGGCCTATAAATAATATAATCGATTTAAGGATGCATGTATTTTAAAGTTACAAAGCTGCAATAATTTTGATTGATATATAATTATAATAATCTAGATTGTTTATTTTTATTGTCTATACAGATTATAAGATGAAATAAGTACTATAAATTGAAAGGGAGGCATATCAATGGAAAACGGAAAAAGAGCACAATGGGGTTCGAATTTTGGATTTATTATGGCGGCTGCAGGTTCGGCTGTCGGGCTTGGTAATCTTTGGAAGTTCCCTTATCTTGCAGGTAAGAATGGTGGAGGCGTTTTCGTTCTAGTTTATTTATTGATTGTATTGTTTATCGGCTTTACAATCATGCTTGGAGAGATGGCTATAGGAAGATCAACACAATTAAGCTCATACAATGCATATCAGAGAATCAGCAAAAAATGGGCATTTGTTGGTGGAATAGGCGTTATTGCAGGTTTTGTTATACTATCTTTCTATAGCGTAGTTGGAGGTTGGGTTCTTAATTACTTGTATCAGACAGTTATAGGAGGAATACCTGCAGATACAGCTGCATATTTCGGAAGCTTTATATCAGATCCTGTGGCACCAATATTCTGGAATATGTTATTTATGGCTGCTACTGCACTTATTGTTTTTAAAGGTATAGGTGGAGGCATTGAGAAAGCTTGTAAATTTATGATGCCAGCTTTATTTGTTATACTTATTATTATTTCAATTAGAGCTATAACATTACCAGGTGCAGCTGCAGGAATAGCATTCTACCTCACCCCTGATATATCAAAGCTCACAGCGGGAACTGTGGTGGCAGCATTGGGTCAAGTTTTCTTTTCGCTTAGTCTCGGCATGGGCTGCATCATAACCTATGGCAGTTACCTAGGTAAAGAAGAGACTCTTGAAAAGAATTCTATCATAGTACCCGTGTTAGACACTGTGGTCGCATTATTAGCAGGCTTTGCGATACTTCCAGCAGTTTTTGCCTTTGGGTTTGAGCCTGGAGCAGGTCCTGGACTAATGTTCATTACATTACCTCAGGTATTTGATAAAATGCCTTTTGGATGGGTATTTGGAATATTATTCTTCATACTTGTATTGTTTGCAGCATTAACTTCATCTATATCACTTCTTGAAGTTACAGTTGCATATATGCAGGACCATCATAAGTGGGGCAGAACCAAGGCTGTTGTAATACTTTCTTCATTCATGTTCTTAATTGGTATTCCTGCTTCCTTATCAATGGGAATATGGTCAGGAATAATGATATTTGGATACAATATATTTGACTTCTTAGTGTTTATATCAGATATACTTCTACCACTTGGTGGAATATTAATGTGTATTTTCATAGGTTATGTTTGGGGCATAGATAAGGCTGTCGCAGAAATTACAAACGGAGGAAAGATTCCTTTTAAGCTGAAGGCTTTTTGGACAATAATGATTAAATATGTTGCACCTATCGCAGTTATAATCGTATTCTTAAATGCTTTAGGAATATTGAAATTCTAATAAAAAGCTGATACAAATATAGTGAACCGCAGTATGATCATACTGCGGTTCTTTATTTTTAAAGATCAGTTTTCACTTATAAACTGTGTAGACTAAACGACTAGTTTATCAATATTTCCTGTTTTTTCTTTCAATGCAGCCAACTGTTCTCCATAGTTCTTTTCAGCGATGTCGTTCCAAAGTTCCGCATCCTTAATACCGCATCTCTCAGGAACGAAAATAGGATCAAGACCCATCTTCTTTTGCGCTTCATAGTCTTTAAGAGTTGCAAGTGCAGGCTTTGTTAGAAGTATGATAGCGATTATATTTAGCCAAGCCATCATGCCAACACCTATATCAGCAAGGTTCCAAGCTACATCTGATGTACGGATTGTTCCGTAGAATGTAGAGGCTACCAGTACAATCTTTACAATAAAGGAAATCGTTTTAAAATTTTTACTGTTTTTAAACAGATATGCAGCATTGCTATCAGCATAGTAGCCAAAGGCCAGCAATGTAGTGAAGGCAAAGAAGAATACTGCTATAGCAATAAAGGGACTGCCCAGACCTGGAATTAAGGTGCTTATTGAGTTTTGTGCATAAATTGTACCAACAGAAACCCCAGGAAGATTTTCCACTAAGAAGCCTCCTGCAGGGTTTGCAACGTTATAATTTCCTGTTGATAGTATCATAACAGCAGTTGCAGTACAAACAAATAATGTGTCTACATATACAGAGAAAGCTTGAACAAGGCCTTGTTTCGCAGGATGTGATACTTCAGCTGCACCAGCAGCTTGTGCACCGGTACCTTGGCCAGCTTCGTTTGAGTAAATTCCTCTTTTTACGCCCCACATAATTGCACTTCCAAATACAGCGCCAAATCCAGCATTCAGATTAAATGCAGAACTGAAAATCAAAGCGAAAATTGCAGGTACATTTCTAATATTTACAAGCATAATAATGAGTGCAATAACGATATAAGTGATTGCCATAAATGGTACAACCAATTCAGCGAACTTACCAATTCTTTTCACACCACCGAAGATAACAAATGCAAACAATGCAGCAACAAAGATTCCTGTAATCAATGGAGATATACCAAAAGCATTCTTTGTTGAATCTGCAATGTTAAATGCTTGAACACCAGGGCCGGTAAAACCATTTCCAATGACTGTAACGATAGCAAAAAGTATAGCAAATGGCTTGTTTTTCAGACCCTTTTCTATATAGTATGCAGGGCCTCCGCGGTATTCACCTGCAACATCTTGCTTCCATACTTGAGCCAAGGCTGATTCTGCATAAGCTGAGCCTGCCCCTAAGAAAGCAATGAGCCACATCCAAAAGATTGCTCCTGGACCACCAAAGTATATTGCAGTGGCAACCCCAGCAATATTGCCAATGCCGACACGTCCTCCCAATGCCATTGCAAAGCCTTGAAAAGATGAAACACCTTTTGCTGAGCTCTTTCCACCAAGTAATTGGCGAACCATATCTTTGAAAAGGCGGACCTGTGGGAATTTGAATACCAATGAAAAATAAATCCCAGCTCCCAAACAAAGATAAATTAAACCCTTACTCCATAGTAGACCAGCGATTTTACCTGTAATTGCAGCAAAATCCATTTAATAAACCTCCCTTTAATATAATTTTGGTTTTCTACGTCAAGTTTTTAGAAAGATAATTTCTTATGTAAAAGCTTGAAGCTCTCACAACATTATAAAAGGTCTTTTGTATCCCAATCCAATAATATTGAAATTGCATAATTAAGAAGCGCTGGGCTTCTGTGGAATAAGTCCTCTTTCAAAACTCTTTCTGTAAGTTTGTGAAAGTCTTTGCCCCAGGGTCCTACATTTAAGCAGGGCATAGAAAGACTCTCAATCTCCTCGATGGGGATGAAGTAAAGGGATCCAAACAGTGGCATACTTCCTTCAAGGGCTTCGGATATAGTCTTAGAATTTTTAATCGATGTATAGCTTAAGTCTGAAATACCTGTAAAAAAGTATTCTCTAGAGTATGGCTGATTGAATTGTTTTAAAGAGTAATCCATAATACGATTGGATAAATATCTGGCTTTGTCACTACAATCCTTAATATATAAATTTGATACATTCGGATAGTAAGGAGGTGCTAGACCTATAACAATTCTTGGGGATATGTCGTTGATAAAGTCATAAATGGCTTCAACAAGATAAAAATTGCTTTCAATCATTGAGATATCGCCAGCCTGCACCTTCTCTTTGATATCTTGCAGCGCTTTACAATACGTATCCTTAAAGATCTCACCATGCTCCATATATGCTTCATCATACAGTTCCTTGAAGGTTACAACCTTAGCTTTCCATGGTAAGGTTGTAATGGGCTTATTCAATCTTTGCTTGAAGATTCTATGCTTTTCATTCATATCATTGATTAATTCAGTGAAAGCATCATTGCAAATACTCCTGATGGAGTCCAACATGGAAGCAGGCTCTCTGTTTAAGGTAAGAATACTCAAACATCCTCCGGCGCTTGGCGGCAATGAAACATCATAATTGTATTTTCTTTCTTTGAAATACAACCATGTTGGAGGAGGTGAAGCTTCATTTTCTATAAAGTCAGAAAGATTCAAATTAAGCTCTGTTTTACGTACGATTTCCGATAGCAGGCTTACAGGATTGAAGCCTTCAAAAACCTTGCCAACATGAGAAAGGAAACCTCTGACATAAAAGAATGGCATCATCTTTCCAACTGATCCTTCAGAAAGTACACCCACATCACTATTTACTCTTTGGTGGGGCTCTGAATTAATCATCATCAAATAATTAAGCTTATATTTTTCCTTTAATTCCTTCAATAATAAAACAGCACTTAACATGCCGGCGGAAAGATTTTCTTCATCGGGTACTGAAATAAGTAGAACATTTCCCTTCAGGTTTTCAAGCTCAGAATATCTTTTCATTAATGCAAGTTGAATGGATCCGCCGCCTTTCATATCAGCTGTGCCTCTACCGAAAATATAATTTCCACTTTCAAGATCCTGTCTTGCTTCGGGCAACAAATCTTCTTTTATTTTCAACAGCTCGGCTTCAAGCTCTTTTGGCGAATAGGCGTAGGGCTTAAGTGTTTTAAAATCTTCAACATCAACGATATCGTTATGATGAATCAGAACGACGGTGTCATCCCCTACTCCTTTCACCAATCCCCAGCAAACGGATCGATCAAAGGTATCGTTTTTAATTTTATATGTACCAAAGTATTCAGGATTGATTTTGAAGTAATCTATATGATTGAAAAAGTCCATTAAAAATGGCTCTATGTCTCGTTCTAGGTCAGAGAAAGTATCACTTCTGACTTTGACATAGTCGTAAAAAATATCTGCAATATCTTGATCAATCCCACTTAACACTGAATTTCGCATCTCGTACTCTCTTCCTTTCTTTGTATCAATCAAGGGCATAGCAACCTAATAAAATTCCCTTTTGATTCGTGTATACAATATATTATATATAATATATAATAGTAAATATGTTATAATTATATACATATATTAGAACAATGTCCATACTATTCCAGTTATTTTTAAGTATATTTTAAATATTCTTAATAGTTATACTATTTATTGAAAAATGGCGAAGTTATTGCTATCATATTATAATAGCAATGGGAGGGATAAGAATGAATTATTATAAGTCTTTAAAGGATTATGTATATGATTACATAGCTGAAAAAATAAACGATGGAAGCCTTACCCGTGATATGAGGATTAATGAGCAACTTATTTGCGAACAACTTAAAATCAGTAGAACACCAGTTAGGGAAGCACTGATTCAGCTGACGACTGAGGGATATCTTGAGAATCTACCAAGAAGGGGATTTATTGTTAGAGGCATAGATGAAAGGAAGGCCATGGATCTCTATATAATACTAGGCAGATTGGATGGATTGGCTGGTGCCCTCTCGATGGATTATATTACAAAAAAAGAAATCACTATGATGAAAATCCTTATCACATCAATGGAGAAGGCAATAGAAAGCAAAGCACCGGATATTTATTATAAGCTTCAGATTGAGTTTCATAATGTTTATATTAATCTTTGTAGGAATGAAGAGCTGATCAGGTTATTGAATCAATTAAGAAAAAACTTTATCAGGCAGACATATGCTGATAAGGAAGAGGATAAAGGGGCAGTAAACCTCTTCGATGTATTGAAGAAGACAAATGACCACCACAAAGTAATTGTTGAAATTTTTGAGCGAAAAGATAGAGCTGAGATTGAAAGATACATTAGAGATGTGCATTGGAATATCGAAAATGCAAAGTTTGATTCAATTTTAAAATAATATATTCGAAAAAAAATCGAACTCTATTATGTTGGAATAAGAGGAGGGGGCAGCATGGAAGAGCCGCAGTCTAAATCAAAAGAAAAGGAATTAAGTGAACAAACTGAGATTAAAACAGTAATGAGTTTACATCCTATGCACTGCGGCGGAGCATGCATGTTAAAGCTCCACATTAAGGATGGAAGAGTGTGCAAGGTGACTTCTGCTGGTGATATTCCGAGAGAAGGTTCCTACGAGCAGGATGAATCCCTTATGCCTATGCAGCGGCGTGCTTGTCTCATGGGAATATCTGAGAAGAGACGCATATTCGCACCTGATAGACTAAAATATCCTTTGAAACAGACTCTTGAGAGGGGAAATCCAAGAGGATTCAAACGAATTTGCTGGGATGAAGCCATGGATACCATAGCTGATTGGTATGGAGAGATGGAAAAGAGAAAGGATGAGCTAGGATACCTTCCTATACTGGATGAAGGTGGAATCGCATCTTATTTGGGGCCTCATCTTAGGCGTTTTGGAAACCCATCCTCTGGAAATCTCCAAGCAGCGACCTTTGGTGCCATAGGCAACTATGAATCCCTGAAGGGCAATCCTCCTATAGATGCCTTTAATTCTAATTATATTGTGATATGGGGCAATGACACCCAAGCTAACTTACCAGCCTTGGCTTTTATTGTAATGAAGGCAAAGGAGGCAGGAATACCTATAACTGTTGTAGATACAAGGTATACGGATACTGCAGCCTCCATGGGGACCGGTTCTGAAAGCAAGCCACGTTATATCTGTGTCAGACCAGGAACAGACGCTGCATTGCTTGCGGCAATGACGAATGTAATATATCGGCGCGACCTTCATGATAAGGAATTTCTAAAGGAATACTGCTTTGGTTTCTACCCGGGAGACATGGTAATTAGCAAGTCACCTGCCAAACATCCTGTGACAAAGGAGCCCTATTTAGGAAAAACCTTCACAGTACCTAAGGGACAGTCTTATGTGGAATACCTTGATGAGCTTCAGACAGAGCATGGAGGCTATGAAGGTGTGCTTTGTTGGGCTGAAAAACTTACTGGGGTGCCGAAAAGTACCATTGAGAGCTTTGCTATTGAATATGCAGCTGCCAAGCCAGCTTTTATATTTTCAAAGCTTACAGGTCCTCAGAGAACCAATAATGGAATGTATTTCTCGTGGATGCTTATAGCACTAAGCGCAATGACAGGCAACACCAATAAAAGAGGTGGGGGATATGGAGATATCCGGGCAGATGATGGTTATTCCGTTCAGCTGGATATGATTCCTCCTTTTGGTGCAAAAGAAGTGTATTCTCCAATCTTGTTTTCCTCCTTTCAGCTAAACGATGTTCTGCTGCATGGTAGGGATGGAAGAACTCCAGAGCAGCTTCGGGAAGACGTTCTAAGGATGAATCGCATCGATCTTGGACCTGCGGCAAGACTTCATATTGAAATGTATGTTAGAGGTGCTGTAGGAGGTAATATATTTAATCAAATTCCAAATATCAACAAGCGGACCCTAGCATGGAATAAGCTTAAGCATATTGTTTCCTATGAGAGATTTATGTCATCTACCGCAGCTTGGTCAGACATCAGTCTCAATGGGTTGCAGATACCTTTGTTGTAAATGGTCCAATGCCTTATATGTATGAGGCGAAACCGGACTGGTGGGTGAATGAGCAGCTTGCTAGGAGAGTGGGCATCAACTTTATACCCAGGGTGCATACCGATAAGGAGATTATGCAGCAGCAATGGGAGAAGGCCGTCATGCCCAAAGGCTATGAGGAAATAAATCCACAAGCTAAGCTGCCAAGCTTTGAGAAAATTGTAGAGCTAGGAAATTTCCAATTACCTGTACCAAAGGAAAAAACACTTATCCAGACTGCACAAATAAAACCAGGAGAATTTGATACAGATACTGGTAAGATTAATTTTTACTCTCCCTATTATGCTGAAAGAGGTAGAGCAGTGCTGAAGTCAACCAGAGCACAGTATGTAAGGGCTTATGAGGGATATGAAGATGTGTTGGATTGCGGCGGTAAGCAAGGTGTAAAGGGGATTACATATCCTTTGCAGTTTATCACTCCCCATGTAGCCCAT
>JAQSYB010000088.1 GCA_029256365.1 Clostridia bacterium | reverse complement strand
GTTATGCTGCATACACATTTGGCAGAAACCTTGGATGAAGAAAAATTCTGTATAGAAAAATACGGAAAAAGACCGGTTGAACTCATGGAAAGCCTTGGTTGGATTGGAAATGATGTTTGGTTTGCTCATGTGATTCATTTGAATGAGCGAGAAATGAAGGTTATGAAAGGATCTGGAGTTGCCCACTGTCCCAGCTCAAATATGAAGCTTTCCAGCGGCATATGCCCAACAGCAGAGCTTTTGAGTCATGGAGTCAAGGTTGGCATTGCAGTGGATGGCAGTGCCTCCAATGATGGCTCAAACATGTGGGAAGAAGTAAGAAGAACCTATCTCATCAACCATTTGAAATATGGAACAGCAGGTTTAGATGCTTATGAAATTTTAAAAATGGCAACAAGGGGCGGCGCAGAGGTTCTTGGAAGAGATGATATCGGCACATTAGAAAAGGGAAAAGCTGCTGATATTGTGTTATTTGACATGAATGACATTGCTTATGCAGGGTGCCATGATCCTTTGGTTGGTATTGTAACCTGTGGAAACACTAATTTAGTTAAAATGACTATGGTGAACGGTAAAATAGTTGTTAGGGATGGGGAGCTAATAACCATAGATGCACAGCAAATTCAGCAGGAAGCTCATCAAACAGCAACAGAAATCGTTCGTATAGAACGTAAGCTGCAATCAAGGTAGGGGTGCTGCCCACAGCATCCCATTTATAAAATACATGATGATAAGGGGGATTGTGATGAACAAGGTGAAAGTAGAGGAAGCGATTGGAATGGTTTTGGCTCATGATTTGACGAAAATAGTACCAGGTGAATTCAAGGGAGCTGCCTACAAGAAAGGTCATGTGATAAAACAAGAAGATGTGGGGGCCTTGAAGAACATGGGAAAAAACCATATCAATATAATAGAGATACAAGATGGAACTGTTCATGAAAATGATGCAGCGATTAGAATTGCCAAGGCAATTGCAGGCAGAGGTCTGACTTTCACGGTGCCCGCTGAGGGCAAGGTAGAATTAAAGGCAAAGCATAGAGGCGTTGTAAAAATTAATGTGGAGGCCTTAAATCAGATCAATGATATAGAAGAGTTGGTAGTTGCAACAATGCATACCAATACGCTAGTTGAGGTAGGTCAATCCGTTGCAGCAACAAGAATAATCCCCTTAGTAATAAATGAAGATAAGATACTGCAGGTAGAAGCTGTTGGCGCTGCATATCAAAACAGCTTAATTCAAGTAGTTGAGCTGAAGCCTGTTGAAATCGGATTGGTAATAGTTGGAACAGAGGTATTTGAAGGACGTATTAAGGATGGCTTTGCTTCTGTCATGAAGGAAAAAATAAAACATTACGGCTGCAGTCTTTTGGAAATTGAATATTGTCCTGATGATGTTCACGTAATAGAAAAAAGCATCAACAAAATGATAGCAAGGGGTGCAAAGGTTGTTCTGGCTTGCGGCGGCATGTCGGTAGATGCAGATGATTTGACACCCCAGGCAATAAAAAATTTGGCGGAGGATGTTGTTTCCTATGGAGTCCCACTGCTGCCAGGCAATATGCTCATGCTGGCTTTTAAAGGCAATGCGGCAATTATGGGCATCCCTGGTGCTGCTATATTTTTGAAAAGTACCTCCTTGGATGTGATACTTCCTAGAATCTTATCGGGTGAAAAATTGACGAGAAGGGATCTCGTAGCTTATTGTCATGGAGGGCTGTGCTGGGGTTGCAAGTGTTGTACTTATCCTATGTGCCCTTTTGGGAAATAAGTAGATTTACGATTGGTAAATGTTGAAAATGGTATTTTATGGTGATAATATTATTGTAGCGCGATCTGAAAAATATCATTTGGAGGCAGAAAGATGAGTAAGGTAGTCTTATTAGAGTGCAGCAGCTATCAGGTTCAAGTGGTTATGGATAAATTAAATCAAGCAATGCTGCAGTTGGGTGGCTGGGACAAATACATTAAACCAAATATGAAGGTCTTGTTGAAGGTGAATCTCATAGGGCCTAAAACATCTGACTCAGGTGCGATTACGCATAGTGAATTTGTAAGAGCCATTACGAGAATATTGAAGGGCAAGGGATGTCAGGTATGGATTGGTGACAGCTCTGGTGGAGCTATAGCAGGGATTGCACCAACGGGAAAAAGTTTAAAGGTGTCTGGACTTGAGGCTGTAGCGGCAGAAGAGGGAGCAGTGATTAAGAATTTTGACAGCGAGGGTGTTGTTTCTATCAAACCAGAAAGTGGAATTGTGAAGGAAATGCATCTTGCAAAGCCTATGTTTGAAGCGGATGTTGTCATAAATCTTCCTAAGTTGAAGACCCATAGTGCCGCGATTTATACTGGTGCTGTGAAAAATGTGTTTGGCTGTATACCTGGCTTAAAGAAGGCTGATTTCCATAAACTAGCACCAGACCCAAAGTACTTTGGTGAAATAACAGCAGATATTCACAAGGCATGTAAAATTAAGCTGCACATAATGGATGGTATCACCGCAATGCAAGGGGAAGGTCCCACTGCAGGAGGAACCTATGCTGCTGGTAAAATATTGATAAGCGAAGATCCCTTGGCATTGGATGTAGTAGCAGCAAAAATGCTGCATTTAAATATACAGGATGTACCAATCCTACAAACAGCTATGGAACGTGGAATTGGAGAAGGAAGACTTGAAAACATTGAGCTTTTGGGAGATTATCATGAAATACCTACCTTAGAGGGCTTCACTCTGCCCAAGCGTTTTGGCAGCAGTAAAAAACGGAATGATAAAGCCGTTATTAAGGTGATAGACTTTTTGAAAGCTAGACCAATGGTTGATAAGAAACTGTGCAAGAGCTGCAATATGTGCATAGAGAGCTGTCCCGTTCAAGCGATCAATAAGGACACAAAGATCATAGATTACAAGATTTGTATTGAATGTATGTGCTGCCATGAGCTTTGTATGTATCAGGCAGTAAAGCTAAAGAAAGACAATTGGCTGGCAGGTGCTATGATGAAGCTTTATAGAGGGAATTACAAATAAATGATTCAACGGTTCAAAATTTGCATTCTGAGTATATCGAAGAATCTTATCAAACAAACAAGAAGACCCATTCGCTACGCTCAGGGTGACAATTTAGCTGAAGTTGACAGCATACCAAACCTATAAGAGCTATGGAAAAGTGGATATTTAATTATTTGAGATTACAGGAAGTAAAAATAATGTATTAAGGCACATTCATATACAGTTTGTGTTGTGCTCTGCGAAGTGAGGCTAAAAAGTACGTAAGTCTGGCAAGGATGCCAGACGCTGATTACGAGGCACGATGCCTTATTTAATCAGGTAGGACTTTTTAGTCTCACAAGCAGTCAAGCACAACCAAGCTGTATATTTTTGTGCTGTATACATTATTTTTAATTTCACACTATAATGCCAACATAAAGAATTGTAGAAAAGGCAGCCTAATTTTGGTATACTTAAAATGGACTATTTTACATGAGGTGAATAAATGAACCTACCTAAGAAGAAGTCATCGATATTATTTATACTAACTGCTTTTCTATTATTTTTGTTAAGCTGTGGGGGCACCTACAATATTTATTTGACCAATTCAATTGCCAATGATGCCATGATTATTAATAAGCTTGGAACAGTTAGAGGCTCCTTGCAAAGAGTGGTAAAGCTAGAGTTAAGTGATAAGAACTGTGATGAACTGATCAACAAAATTGATTTGACCTTAGGAGAGTTTCAAAGCGAAAAGATTAAACTATTTGATAAAAACAACGATATCATGAATGCAGTAAATGACGTAGTGAATTCATGGGAAAAAGTAAAAAGGACCATTTATATCTATAGAGAAACACCCAATGAAGAAAATAGACAGATGCTGCTTTTGGATAGTGAAGATGCGTGGTACAAGTCCAACAGCATGGTATTTATATCACAAACATCCTCTGAAAATAAGATAAGCAAGTATAAGCTGAGTTTTTTTGTATTTTTCTTGAATATCATATTAAGCATTATAATTATTTTCCTAATCAAACGATATGTTAAGGATGCCCTGGAGGAAATGGTAAACAACGACAGCTTAACGGGTATATATAACAGGCGGTTTTTTACAGAATTTCTGCGTAATGAGATTATAAGAAGTGAAAGATACAAAAAGGGTTTTTCTCTTATCATGCTGGATATCGATTTTTTCAAAAAAATCAATGATACCTATGGGCATGACGTTGGGGATATTGTTTTAAAGGAACTATCAGGCTTGGTCACAAAATGTATTAGAAAAAGTGACATGTTTGCCAGAGTAGGCGGTGAAGAATTCGCTATTATAGCGACAGAAACTGATTTAGAAAATGCGGTGCAACTGGCAGAGAAGATAAGGCGAAAAGTGGAAGAGAGCGTACTGGCAAAGGATTTAAAAATTACCATAAGCTTAGGTGTAAGTCAATATACAAATAAAGATGATAACAATACCATTTATAAAAGAGCAGATAATGCACTTTATAAAGCCAAAGGTGAAGGTAGAAATCGAGTTGCTTCATTGGTAGAAGCTGAATAAATGATAGAAAAACTTTGCAATTTGCGAAGTTTTTTTATATCTTCATAAGTTCTTCAAGATTATAATGTAAATTAATAATGAGAATATTTTAAGGAGGCATAATATGGAAAAAAGAATAGTGAGTACCTCCATATTGATAAAGGACATGACCTGCAGCAGCTGTGAGCTAAAGGTAGAAAGCACTTTGAAAAAGCTGGAGGGTGTGCAGGATATAAAAGTCAGCTTGGCAAAGGGTAAAGCAGATATCAGCTTTGATGCAGAAATAATTAGTATGGATACCATAATAAAAGCAATTGAAGAACTAGGATACCCAGCGGAAGAGGTTGCAAAAGCTACAGAAATAAAAAGCTCTGTTAAGATAAATGCACCACAAAAATCGGATGCATTTAAAATAGATCAGCTTATAGGAATAGGAATCATACTATTTGCACTTTATATGATTATAAAGCATACAATTGGTTTTAATTTTGTACCGGAAATTGATTCCAGTATGGGCTACGGTGTTTTGTTTATCGTAGGCGCGCTGACATCTCTTCACTGTATTGCAATGTGCGGAGGCATCAACTTATCACAATGTATTGCCCATACAAGCGTTGATGACAGCAAGATGAGCAAGCTGAAGCCAAGCTTATTATATAATGCAGGTAGAGTTGTTTCCTACACGATTATTGGTGGAATTGTAGGAGCCATTGGTTCTGTTGTAAGCTTCTCTGGTATGGCCAAAGGGATTGTTGCTGTACTTGCAGGCTTATTTATGATAATCATGGGCTTGAATATGCTGAATATTTTTCCTTGGTTAAAAAGATTTAACATCAGGATGCCAAAATTTATTGGTCAAAAGATATATAGCGGCAAAACAAACAAAGGACCTTTTATTGTTGGTTTATTGAATGGTTTTATGCCCTGTGGACCGCTTCAGTCTATGCAGCTCTATGCTTTGGGAACAGGCAGCATGTTAGCTGGCGCAACATCGATGTTCTTTTTCAGCTTGGGAACAGTTCCCTTAATGTTTGGTCTTGGAGCTGTAAGCACAATATTAAGCAAAAAATTTACAAGTAATCTAATGAAATTTAGTGCTATACTGGTAATAATATTAGGAGTTGGAATGATAACTCGTGGCATGAGCCTATCAGGCTTCAATACAGTTGTTGCATCAACACAAAAGGGAAATATAGCGAAAATAAATGGCAATGAGCAAATTGTAACAATCGATTTAAAATCAAATAGCTATGAGGCAATCATCGTACAAAAGGGAATCCCGGTAAAGTTTATTATAAATGCAACGCAAGATGACTTAAATGGCTGCAACAATCCTGTAGTGATTCCGCAGTTTAATATACAAAAGAAATTGGTTGCTGGTGAGAATGTAATAGAGTTTTTACCTGAACAAACTGGTACAATACCATATTCCTGTTGGATGGGAATGATTAGAAGCAGTATTCAAGTTGTTGATGATATCACGAAGCTTGATGGTACTGCTGTTGAGCAATTACAAAATACACCTGCATCAGGGGGCAGCTGCTGTGATCCGGTTGGAGCAGTTCCAACTCAGACTCCAACAGCTTTAGAGGAAATAGTTGTAGCAAAGGTTACAAATAATGTGCAAGAGGTTACCATAACTGTTAACGAGCTGGGCTTATCACCAAAAGCAGTGGTTTTGCAAAAAGGCATCAAAGCAAAGTTTAATTTTGCAGCCGCAAGTATAAATGATAACAACAGCATCGTATTCTTCCCAGAGTATCAGGGAGCTTTGGACTTGAGCAAGGGTGAGCTTGAGACGCCGGACTTGGAAATATCAGAAGACTTTGGAATAGTCAGTGCAGATGGAAGCTCAAGTGTATTTATTAAAGTAGTGGAAGATATTAATAATGTAGATATTGATGGGATTAAGGATGAAGCGCAGCAGTACTATCCAACAGGAACATCTTCTGGAGGAGCATCAGGTGCTGCTTGCCACTAAGTAAGGAGTTGATTATGTATGTTTAAGGCAATTAAAAAAGCAATTGAGAAGTTTATTGGAAAATTAGCAAAGGAAAGCGAAAAATCCTTTGGAAATGAAAAGTTAGATTGTTGTACGTTGGATAGACCAAAGAGCCCAAATAAATAGATTAAACGAAACCACTGTTGATTTGAGCTTCAGTGGTTTAATGCTTTGGAGGTTTGGACGGTATGGGTAGAGATATAAAAATTCTTATAGTTGATGATGAGGCTAAAATTGTTGAGGTTATAAAGTCCTATCTGGAGAAGGAGGGCTTTGAAGCTGTGACTGCCTATAATGGCAAGGAGGCGATAGACCAGTATAAAAGGCATATGCCAGATTTGGTGATACTGGATTTGATGCTTCCTGATATAAGTGGTGAGGAAGTGTGCGGTCAAATCAGATTGATAGGCACAACGCCTATAATTATGTTAACTGCAAAGGTAGAAGAGGATTATATACTGAATGGACTAAATCTAGGCGCAGATGACTATATTACAAAGCCCTTTAGCCCAAGACAATTAATTGCAAGAACAAAGGCAGTATTAAGAAGAACCCAAAATACGCAGGACATGGAAATCGTCTTAAATTATAACAGTGGAGAATTAGTCATCAACATCGAAAGCCATAGTGTAAAAAAGAATGATCAGCTTGTAAATCTTACGCCTGTAGAGTTTGAAATTTTATTAAAGCTTGCTAAGAATCCCAAAAAGGTATTTACCAGAGAAGAGCTTATCGCATTTGTTTTAGGGGATGATTATGAGGGCTATGATCGGACAATAGACACTCATATAAAAAATCTGCGTCAAAAGATTGAGACAAACAGCAAGGAGCCGCAATATATACTCACTGTATATGGAGTGGGCTATAAATTTGGTGGTGAATAGAATGAAGCAAAGTTTGCGAACAAAGCTTACAGTTTCATATGTGTGTAGTGCTTATTAGTATTTTTTCTAATTATTATTTAGAAAAACAATTTCGCAGCTATGTAAAAAGCAATCAGGAAAAGAAAAACCTCGAAATCGTGGCATTGATCACTCACCAATATGAGATGCAGCAGGGGTTTAACGAAGAGTCTATACAGAATATAGGAATAGCTGCTTTGGATAATGGATTAATTGTTCAGGTTGAAGATGAAAAGGGCAATCCTGTTTGGGATGCATTGGAAGTAAACCACGGCCAGTGCAAAAACATGATGGCAGATATACATAAAAATATGATGAGCAGGTATCCAAATTGGCAGGGAGAGTATGTTACAAAAGCATACCCAATCATGAGCAATTTTAAAAGTGTTGGAAAGGTCTACATTGGATAT
>JAQSYB010000087.1 GCA_029256365.1 Clostridia bacterium | reverse complement strand
CAAGGAAAGCATGTCATCATGCTCCTTTTTGCATATTCCTTCTTCAGGCATGCAATACATGCATCGGAGGTTGCAGCGGTCTGTCACTGATATTCTTAGATAATTTATATTTCTTCCTAGCGTATCCTTCATATCCCTCACCAATCCCATCTTGTACGTATAGTGGTAATTCATAGCGGGCAGACACATGGGTCTGCCCCTACAATTATATATACATAATTTTTCCCGCTTCCAGCTCCTTCGCAAATTCCTCAGACTTCAGCAGCTTCACAAACAACTCAAGCATTGGCAATTTTAGAAACTTAACTGGTACAGCAAAATCGTATTCCTCTTCACCCACAGGTATAAAGTCCAGGTTCAATGCCTTTGCAGCGGATAATACCCCTAAACCTGCATCTGCACTGCCTGAATCTACGGCAGCAGCCACTGCCATATGGGTTGTCATCTCTCGATCATAGCCTGAAATACTTTCTGCATCAATGGACTTCTGTGACAATAAATAATCCAACAATATTCTAGTGCCTGCACCCTTTTGGCGATTGACAAATTGTACATCTTCCCTCATGAGGTCTTCAAAGCTGGTAATGTTCTTTGGATTGCCCTTTTTGACCATAATTCCTTGAATTCTTTTCAAGCCTTTTATCAGAGCCATTTCCATGTTTGGCAAATATCTTTTGATATAACTCAAATTATATATGCCTTCATCCAGCAAATGAATGGGTGCAATGTGGGTCTCTCCTCTTCTTAGCGCCATAATGCCTCCCATACTGCCTACATGGGCAGAAGACAAGCTGTAGTTTGAATCCTTTTGATGAATCATATTGGCCATAATGTCCATAGCAATATCATGGCTGCCAATCGAAACAATGGTGCTTTTTATTTCTTCAATATTCTTTAAGAGCTCAACCTGAATATTTTCGCCGCCCTCGACACCTTCAGAGTTTTGCGGTATCACCAAAATTCCATCCGCTCTAACCAAGGACATGGTAGCTCCTGCCCCTCTATTTAGGGGTGTGGCAATGAGCTTGCCCTCTACCATTCCCAGCTTGATACGCACATATTCCCTATGCTTTAGAGAGGAAACCACTCGCTTGGATAATACTGCTTCTACAATATCTTTTGACGATAGAGGCTGCTTCAGAAAGCTTTTAATCATAGGCTTTACAAAGTTTTCAAATACAAAATATGCAGATACGGGGTAGCCCGGTATTCCAACCACCGGCTTATTCTTTATCATACCTAATATCGCTGGCTTGCCAGGTTTTGTTGCTATGCCATGAACCAATACCTCGCCCAGCTCTGCAATCAGCTTAACCGTATAATCCTCTGAGCCTGCCGAAGAACCTGCATTGATGATTACCATATCATTTTGGTCGACCGCCTTTAGCAAGCCGTCCTTTAACAATTGGTAATCATCGGGTATCGGCTTATATCGATTGGCTTCCCCACCGTATTCTATCACCATACCTTCAAACATCCTTGAGTTTGACTCAATGATGCTTCCTAGCTTCAAGGGCTCTCCTGGCTCAATGATTTCAGTGCCTGTAGGTATTAGCCCCACCTTTGGCTTTTTGTAAGCCTTTACTACATTTACCCCACCTGCCAGCATTGCCGCGATATCCACAGGCCGAATGTGATGGTTTGAGGGGATGATCATTTCATTGGCTACAATATCTTCCCCTATTGGCCTTATATCCTGCCACGGAGAAGCTGCTTTGATTATTTCAACAAGGTTATCATCAATGACAACCACATCCTCTATCATGATAACGGCATCAAAGGGATCCAAAATGGGATCTCCTGTATCTACAAAAATAAAGTCCAAGTCCTTTTTCAGTCTTACAGGATTTGCCTCTGAGGCTGCAAAGGTGTCTTTTGCTTTCACAGCAATCCCATCCATGGCAGAAGCATTATAATTGGGGGAGGAAACCAAGGCAAAAACTGCCTTTGCGCTTATTCGCCCCAGAGAGCTGATGGTATTTACTTCCTCTTCCGTCCACTGCTCCAGCTGTGGTTTCAGCCTTTCCATAAAAAGCCCTAAGGCCTTTTCTACTTCCATATTTGAAAGATATATATTTCTATCCATTCCACTCATTTTCATTCCTCCTAAATCAGCTCTACCATAACAGTTTCACCCTTGCCAATACCCTCCTTGTTATGAGGAATTCTCACAAATCCGTGGGCTTTTGACACAAGGGAAATGGCTCCTGACTTTCCGTATAAAGGGATTGCTATGTATCCATTGTCTATTCGCTGCAGCTCCACCATTTGAAAGGTCTCCTTTCCAGGTGAGGAATGCACATTGGTGTCACAGACTGCTGGGATTTGCAGATTAAATTGATCTCTATGCATCAGCTTTGCAATAAATTGGCCTATCAGCACCCGAAAAACCATAATAGCGGATACGGGGTGCCCCGGCAGTCCAACCAATGCCTTGCCCTTTGCCTTCCCAAGGATAGTTGGTTTTCCTGGCTTAATCGCCATGCCATGGACAAACACGCCAGGCTCTCCTAGGGAGTCAATTACCTTAGCTGTTACGTCCTTCGTCCCTACTGAACTGCCCCCAGATATGATAATGATATGATTGTCCTTTAGGGCAGCTTCAACATTCTCTTTTAACAATTCATACTCATCTTTTATTACTTTTTTGATGGTTGCTTCCGCTCCCATTTCCTCCAGCATAGCTGACAGGGTGTAGGTATTGATATCACGGATTTCTCCAAACTGTACTTCTCCAAAGGGATCCGCAATTTCATCTCCTGTGGATATGACCGCAACCTTAGGTTTTTCAAAAACGTTTATCTGCCTCATTCCTGCTGCAGTCAACGCACCTATATCCTGAGGCCTTATCAGCTTTCCTATTTGTATCAGTGTTTCTCCTGCTGCTACGTCATCACCTACCTTGATGACATTTTCACCAGGAGCTGTGGAGGAATAAGCTGCTATGGTTTTACTATCCATTTCCTCAATATGCTCTATCATGATCATTGCGTCGGCACCAGAGGGAACCATGCCCCCTGTGGGAACATATGCCGCCTTGCCCTTACTTATGATTATTTCTGTGGCTTTTCCCATATCCACCTGTCCGATTACATCAAGAAAAACAGGTATACTTTCCGTCACGCCGAAGGTGTCTGAAGCAACGATGGCATACCCATCTACTGTAGACCGATTGAAATCCGGTATATCATATTGGGAATGGACATCCTCTGCGGCAGTTCTCCCCACAGCATCCAAAACATTTATTTTTTCGGTGCTAAGCTTTATATCTGCGAAATGATATTCCATCTTATCCAGCACCTGTTGTATTGTATCTACCTTAAGCAGCTTCATGTAAGACTTCCTTTCTTTGGTTCAAATTTTACAACTCTGGCTCCAAAAACTCTCCGATATAGGTCCCTTTTATATTGGATAAAACGTCTCTTAGGGCACCTTGCTTTTCAACCCTTCCTTCACGCATAAAGACTGCTTCCCTGCACATTCTCTGTAATTGTCCAATATTATGTGTAACAAGTACTACAGTGGTGCTGCAGCTTTGGTTGATATAGCTTATGGCATTTTCCATAAGCAGCATGGTCTGCGGATCAATATTTGCCGTAGGCTCATCCAATAGGAGCAGCTTGGGCTCAAAAACAATGGCTCTTGCCATGGCTGCCTTTTGCAGCTCTCCCCCTGACAGGGTATTTGCATTTTGATGCTGAATGCTCTCCAGCTGCAGCAATTCAATGACCTGTTGAACCTTGCTGTTTATTTCAGACTTAGACTTTCCCCTGATTTTTAAGGGATATGCAATATTATGATAAACATCTGTGTTAATCAAATAAGGCTTCTGAAAAACCAAGGTCATATGTTTGCTTATTTCTGGGTTCACTTCCTGCTCGTCTATATGGAGTGTGCCTGTAAAATCATTGTCCAAGCCTGCTAGAATTCTCATGAGAGTGCTCTTGCCTGAACCATTGGGACCAATGATGCCAGTGACTAAGCCCTTCTTAATCTCCAATTCATCTATATTCAAAACTGTTTTGTTCTCATATTTCTTTATTATATTATGCATGTTTATATTCAAATTAAATCACCCTCTGTCCATGATATAAAATGCTGTTGATTGCAAAGGACAAGGCCAACAGCACGACTCCAATGGCGATTGCCTGAGAGTAGTCCCCCATGCTCTGAAGCATTGCTATGCTAGTGGTCATTACCCTGGTATGTCCTTTTATATTTCCCCCAACCAGCATGACTGCACCTACCTCAGATATGGCTCTGCCAAAGCCGGATACAACTGCAGCCAATATATCCGCTCTCAATTCAAATAGCAAAAGACTTAGAGACTGAATCCTGTTTGCCCCCATGGTATAAGCCAACTGTCTTATTTTCTGACCCTTTTCCCTTGTACTGTTATAGGTGATACCCATAATGATTGGTGTGACCAAAAATACCTGAGCTATAATCATCGCTGTGGGTGTAAACAACAGCTCCAGCTGTCCCAAGGGTCCTCTTCTGGACAATACTAAGAAAACAAACAAACCTGCTATGACAGGGGGCATACTCATAAAGGTATAAAGCAATCTAATCAAGGTTCTTTTGAACCTAAAATTCTTGAGTCCTATTAAAATCCCCAATGGTACTGCAATGATTGCAGCGATACAGGTTGACATGATGGTCACATATAGGGTTAATAGAATGATGCCATATATTTCTTTATCCAAGGACAAAAGCAGTTGAAAGGCTTCTCCAAAGCCCTGCATAATATAATCCATTCTCTTTCTCCTTTGCTAGAGATGTACAAAAACAAAAAAGCAATCCAAAAAGGATTGCTTATCAATATCAAAACAGCATTTCCTTTCCATAGGGAGGCAGGGAAATTTCTCTCCATACCCATCGGCTGCAGCTTCATGGGAAAATCCTTTAGAAGCAGCTGCTCGGAAATTTTTGTATATTTATCATTATATATGATTTGGTGTTCTTTTACCATAGTTTATTCTGCAGGTTGCACTTGTCTAATATTTGTCACATAGCCAAATGGCTACATTATTTTAGCTTGATTAAATCATCTTGTGTATTAATGTTGGCAAACATGCTCCAATCCGGACTGAAGCATCTTGCTTCTTCTTCCTCTATATAGTGTACCTTGACCTTTTCAAGCATACTTCCTACCTTATTATTTCTTTCCTGGTAGGCCTGCTCTATAACAGGAATCAAGCTTTTGGAATAAAAAGCATGAAAGGGCTCCAGCCAGTTTCCAAAACGAGTGATAACAGCCTGTTGGTCCTTTCCATGATCATGGATGATCTTTTGCATATGCAGGATATACTCACGATTGATGTTTGGCATGTCACAGGCCAGAAAATAGCTAAATTGGCTGCTGGAGGCCTTCAATCCAATATGTATGCCCCCCAAGGGTCCAAAGTCCTTCAGCTCGTCCGTTACCATGATGCAATGAAAGGACTGATAAAGCTCCGGTCTGTTGGTGACTATTATTATTTCATTAAAAATACTCTGCAGCACTTGAATTTGCTGTTCGATCAGGAGCTTTCCCTGCAGCTTAATGCTTTGCTTATCAAAGCCCATTCTACTGCTTTTTCCTCCTGCCATAATCACAGCAGTTCCTGAAGGCATCATAACATCACCTCAATTTGTAGGAGATCTGTTTATTAATCAATGTAAATAATCTCTCCGATTATATTTTGATCTATATGTAAAATTCCCACGGAATGCCGCGGCTGAAATCTTCTCTGTGTTGCCGATCCAGGATTAAAGAATAAAATATTGTTTATGACCTCATTGTGCGGGATATGGCTGTGCCCGTAAACGATACAATCTACATTGTCCTCCATAAACTCACTATATGCGTTCATATAGGTTTTTCCTCTGCTTACACCATGGGTCATACCTATCCGTTTGCCGCCTACTGTAATAATTTTGCGAAAGCCTAGCTTTTGATATAATTCGTAGCTGTCATTGTTTCCTGCTACTGCAATGACTGGTGCGATGGCCTCCAGCTGAATCAAAACCTCTTCTATGAGGATATCCCCTGCATGCAGTATCATATCTACGCCTTCAAAGGCTAGAAATACTGCATTGGGAAGCAGCTTATCGGGACTTTTCATATGGGTGTCGGATATTACCCCTATCTTCATATTTTCCCTCCAAAAGCAAAAGCACAGTAAACTGTGCCTTGGTATTCAATAAACACGGGATGACACGATCTGCATTCCTTACGGAATGCAGACTTGGTCATCCCCTACATGTTATCATTTGCTACAGCTTGTTCAGGTTTATCTTTACCTTCACTATAGGTTTTAATGGCAAAGTATAAATAACCTGTTCCGATACCTGTGTAAATTGTGAAATATAGCAGCTGTCTTGTCAAAGCTGCTCCAATACCGCCACCAATGCCTATGAGCAAAGGAAGGGTAGCCATGTCCATTGCCAAATCAATCAGCATAGGAAGGGTAAGTGCATATATGCTGAAGTTTAATACATGCTTGTATTTCAGCCCTGCATTTAAGTTGGCACTCATTACCAAGCCAATTAATGCAAGGAATAATGCATAAATCAAGTGTCCACATAACGCGAATACAAACCATAACAGCATAAAAATCAATACCCCCCAGCTTATACTGGGAAGCCTTTCAATCAGATCTGCTTTGGTGAACTCTGAACTCTTCATTTCTGAAAAGCTTAATCTCTGCTGCTGTGTATTGTTTTTCATGAAAATATCATCTTCTGTAATCAATATACCTGTCATGGCATCTTGTAGAACTTTTTCGTCCACAGCTCCTGTGGTGTCAATGATAAATACCTCATTGGTGCTGCTGCTTATATAGTATGGCATTTCCCCCTCAAAGCTGAATTTGCCATCCTTCAACGCAAATTCCGGCAAGCTTTCACTTAGTTCAAAAGCGGTCTGCTCCATGATATTCTTGACCAAAAGATAATTTCTTACTGTAAGCATGGAATATATAATCAACATCAATAATAGCAAATATAGAAAGCTTTTCGCAAAGCGATTGTCCTTTATGAGTTTATAAAATTTAAAGTCAATAACACTTTCCCTTACCTGATAAAAAAAGTTCACTTCATTATCCCTCCACATCACGTCAATATAATACATAGTAATTATATCAGTTAAACATATACGAGTAAATACAAGTACTAGATATAGTTTCTAACATAATATATGCAGCATATACCCCTACTCCAAACCAATAATGTTTATTTCCTTACCGCATTTTGAGCATTGCATTTCATCTAGATTCAAATGTTCTATGACAATTCCATCCCCTCTTTTTAAGATCAAGGCGCCGCATTTCGGACAGGTAGTATTTTGATCTTCTCCACCCACATTTCCTACATAGACAAAATCCAAATACTCCTGTGCTGCTTCCTTCAGCATTCTTATTGTACTGACAGGAGTAGGAGGTGCAGTCATTTTGTATTGGGGATAATATCTGGTTAAATGCAGAGGGATGGATGGATTGATATCTGCCAGCCAGCGTGCAAGTCCTTTGATTTCTTCCAAGCTGTCATTTTGACCTGGTACAATCAGGGTTGTAATTTCTACATGGGCCATTTCTGATGCGGCCTCCACAGTTTTTTGCACCTCACGCAGCGTTCCTCCACAAATGTCTTTATAGTATTTCTCGCTAAAGCCCTTCACATCGATATTAAATGCATCTATGTATTGCCTTGCAGTTTCCATTACATACTCAAACCAGACATTTGGTTCATTATAGGTGTATGCCATGCCTATGCAATCCTCTTCGGTTCTACACAGATTGAGTAAATAACGAGGTGCAGCGTATTTTGTAGCTGCTTCCTGCTGTGCAATTTCATAGTTCTGGCAAAAGCTGCATTTGAAATTGCAGCCAAGGGTGCCGATTGACAATATATACTTTCCTGGATAATAGTGATATAGAGGCTTTTTTTCCAAGGGATCCATGGCTATGGAGGATATTCTTCCATAGTTTTCTGCATAAAGAATCCCTTCAACATTGCCTCTCACTCTGCAAATACCCCTTGCACCCTCGTTGATTTTACAGCCGTGAGGGCATAAATCACACTGTACAGCTTTGTTTTCAAGCTGTCTATAGAACAAGGCTTCCTTCGCATTTTCCATAAAAACATCCTCCATATCACTCTATTTATGCCTTATTACCTCGAACCGCTCCATCTTATAGCTATCACCCTTTGATATACCTGCTTTCTGCAGTACAATATCCAACTGCTGTTCAATGGTATCTACACCTTCTAAATTGGGAAGCAGCAAGCCTGATTTGCTTCCACTTCGCACGATTACCCCATACCTTTGTACATCAAGCTGATTTGGACCATTAATAGTCTCAGGCTCTCCCAGCACATCAACGGAGTACTGCAGTTCATCCAGTTCCTCCTCTTCTATTGGATAGAATCTTGGATCCTTGGTGCTGGCACTTACTGCGTTTTGAATTATCTCTTGGGCTATGCTTTCTGTAGTTGGTGCTATGGTGCCGATACATCCTCTCAGCTCTCCATGCTTTTTGAGGGACACAAATACTCCAGCCTTATTTTGCAGCATTTCCATTGGCAGACTTTCATCTGCTTTTGGAAGCCTTTCTGTCTTAATATAGCTTTCTATGGTGCGTCTAGCTAAGGAAACATAAGGATCTTCATTTCCTCGTATTTCATCAAGCCTTCTTTTCTGCTCCTTCAAATACTCTTCCAGTATATTGGATTTGCCCTTACTTCCATGACAATCCAAATGCAATTGGGCTACGCAATAGCCTACTCCAAAGGGCCCTTCATAGGATATTACTTCTCCCTTTGAGGTGCATCCGTCAATGATGCCATACATCAAAACCGTAGACCTTAATCCACATTCACCAGCTGCCTCAGCAAGCTCACAGTCCATGTTTAAAAGCCTTCCTACGTCGCCCTGCTTGATGATTTCTAAGTATTCAGCATCAAACTCCGCACCCTTTGGGCTGTATCCAGCTGGAGCATCCTTTGTCAGCCTGTGAGACAAATCCCCGCTGCAAATGATGACAGTATCTCTATTTATCTTTTCTACAGCTTGACCTACTGCCATACCAAAGCGATAATGCTCAGCATGAGGCAGCATACTGTAGTTGATGTGCACCAGTTTAAAGTCTTGATATTTCTTATGTATAAAATAAAGTGGCACAAGGGCACCATGGTCTAATTCATTTGCAAATTGATAAGACTTTCTCATTTCTTTATCCATTGCGATGGCCATGATGTTGCTTTCCTCGGCACCATTCAATATCTCTTGAACCAACTCTAAGTCATTTTCTAATTCCAGCTTCACTTGGGGAGCCCCAAAATTACCAAAGCTGCCTTGCAGCAAAGAATCTCCATTTATTGTTACTGCATCAGAAAAAAGATTTCCATGAGGAGTTATCAGTATAATGGTACTAGGTTTGAGCTCTGCAATTCTCTTTGCGCCTTCTTGTACTCCATCAATCGTAGCTTGGGCTGCTGTTTCATTTCCTTTGCCAACTGCCTCTACTATAATAGGCGGATGTGGAAATATAAAAACACCTTTTATATTGCTCATTTTACACACCTCCTGCGTATTCAATTGAATACACGCATTTGCATTATTTTATCCTATATATGCCACATCATTCATTCTCTATGCAATTTATGGCCAGCTGCCATCTAAATTAAAAATTAGACACGAGCATAATACTCGTGTCTAACTTCATTATTCATTATGCAATTTCAAATACCTTATCCAATCTTGTCAGTTGAAAAACCTTCATTACTTGCGGCTTCACATGTGTAATCTTTATACTTCCACCTTTTTCAACACATCGCTTATATACAGAAACCATTACACCCAGTCCTGAACTATCAATGAATTCACAGTCCTTAAAATCCATGATAAAGTTAACATTTCCTAGGTTAACCAGTTCATATGCCTGATCCCTAAATTCCCCTGCCTCCTTTATTACAAAGTCCTTTGGAAGCTGAACAGTTATGACATCATTCAATTTATTCGTTTTCATACTTACACCTCTATAATAAATTTCTTTACCAAATTTTCTAAGGTAACTGCCATAGCACTCATTTCTTCTGCAGTTGCAGCAACGGTTTGCACTGTAGCAGATTGTTCCT
>JAQSYB010000086.1 GCA_029256365.1 Clostridia bacterium | reverse complement strand
TATAAGCAATATGTAGTTAAGAATTATAGCGGCATCTATAAGCTGTTAGCTAAGCTGCCCACAAGATTATTTGGTTACCCTTCTTTTCCAGACATTAATGAGACCGCTAATTGTGCATGTGCAGGCATATGGGCACAAAACCATGATGAAGCTCTTATTCATAAGTTGTGGCAATTTATGAGACAAGATTCCAAAGAATTCGATTTTATTATGATTGGCTTCTATGAAAAACACCCTCTAAGAGCTTATTTTGAAAGAACAAAACATATCCAATATGATAGCCGCTGTTATATTGTGGACTGGGAACGCAGTAAAACAGTGTATGAGGAGCTTCAAACAAAAAACTTAAGCATTGATGTAGCGTTTTTATAAGTAATATAACTATGGTGCAAGGCATCGCACTTTCGCATATATTTTATAGTTGAACTTTCAACCATTATATTATATAATGGTTGAAAGTTCAACTATTTTGGAGGTGTAATTTTATGAAGCAATTGGATAGCATGATTCTTAGAGAAATTGGGACATTATCGCGCAGTATTCATTCAATATGTGATATAAAATTCAAGGAATTAAAGCTTCAAAAGGGGCAATTTATCTATCTTACAAGAATTTGCGAGAATCCAGGGATTAACCTGATAGACTTGACGATTCTTTTGAAAATGGATAAGACTTCTACTACAAAAGCAATTCAGAAGCTTGAAGCGGAAGGCTATATTGAACGCAAAAAGGATACAAGTGATAAGCGAGTCATGCATCTTTATCCTACAAAAAAAGGATATCAGTCATATGACAATATTATCAACGAGGAGAATAGAAATATAGAAATATGTTTTAAAAGCTTCAGTGAAGAGGAAAGAAATATCGTTACAGAACTGATAATAAAAATGAGTAAAAATATTGAAGCAGAATGGAAGTCTTCAAAATTGATTTTAGGGGGTCATGAAAATGATTAGAAATGCTGAAATTTCAGACTTAGATCAAATGATGCAAATTATCGAAAGCTCGAAATTGGATATGCATTCCTACGGTAATTTTCAATGGAATGAGGACTATCCAAAAGCGGAACATCTTATGAACGATATAGATAATGGATCCCTGTATGTATATGAAATAGAGGGCATGATTGCAGGTATCGTATGTATTAATAAAGAGGAACCGGAAGAATATAAAAATGCGAATTGGTCAATGTCAAAAGAAGCTTATATCATTCATAGACTTGCGGTTAATAAAAACTACCTAGGTCATGGAGTAGGTTCTGAGCTTCTAAATTATACTGATGTTATCTGTGCAAAAAATAACATCAGCTATATAAAAACGGATACCAATGCATTGAATATAAAAGCCCAGGGTCTTTTAATAAAATGTGGTTATACCTTTGTAGGGGAGACCAGCTTGACTGGATATAGAGGCCTATTTTACTGCTATGAAAAATTATTATAGACGTTAGTAAGCTGTATCATAATGAAAAACAAACAGGCCGAACCGTTGTATATCAACACTTCTGGCCTGTTTGTTTTTATAATCTAATATAACTCTCAAATCATTGCACAGTTTCATTTTCCTCTACCAGTTTTGAAAAAAGCAGATGATCTTCTCGCTTTCCGTTTATCTCAATATTTTTTCGGCTCAAGCCTTCTTTTTGAAAGCCCGCTTTTTCCAATACTCGGATAGATCCAATATTGGAAGGCATTACACCTGCCTCAATGCGGAAGAGCTTTAGCTCGTTAAATGCGAAATCCACAAGCAGTCTAACGGCTTCAGAGATATACCCCCTGCCGTTGTATTGCTGATCCAAGGAATAGCCCAAGATACAGCTCTGAAAAGGGCCGCGCATGATCGCAGCCAACATGATATTTCCAATCAATAAGCTGTCTTCCTTGTGAAAAATGCCAAAGCCATAACGCTGATCATTTTCCTGCTGATGAATGCCTCTTTTTATGTATTCCAGCTGGCAATCAAGGGTATAAAAGTCCTCTTGCTGCGTTGGAGCGGTTTTAACAAAAAAGTCCTTGTTTCTTAGCTGCAGTGCCAGCAAGTCTTCAGCATCAGAAATCTCCAAGGACCTCAGATATATTTCTTTGCTATCTATTCTCATATTTTCCCTCCATTTAGACATCCACAGATATTTTGTATTGTTATAGATAAAGCATATCATAACAGGTAACTTCATTTTATCACATTTTATATGATAAGTAGGAATTCATAATGTACAGCAAAATTCACAAAAAGAGGGGTTGAAAGATAAAAAAACAATGTAAATTTAAGAAATATAAAGATTGATATTGTTAAAGTCGGAAATACAAACATATTATTAATAAGCTAACTATTTTAATAAAAAGTATTTCGATGAAGGGTATCAACTAGTATGAAGAATATCAATACGAATAAGTATTTTAAAAGTGAGTTTGCAAGAAATACGACTATTTTAATAGCTTCACTTATACTTATATATTTACTTGCCTCACTTTACTTTGCAAACCATTTCTTTTTTAATACAGTAATAAATGGAGTAGATGTTTCCCTAATAGCTCATGATACTGTAGATGATATCATGAGAGGCTATATTAAGGGTTATAAGCTGCAGTTAATAGAAAGAAATGGTGAAATCGACGAATTAGCAGGACAAGATATCGGATTGCAATACAATGAAAGAAATGGTATTTATAAAATTTATTCAAAGCAAAAATCATTGAAATGGTTCAGTTCATTAATAGCAAAACAAAACTATTATGTAGAAGGTTTATATGTTTATGATAAGGGCAGCTTAGAGAATCGAATAAATGAATTAAATTGCTTAAACAAAGAGATGATTGAACCTCAAAATGTAGGCTTCCAGTATTCAAATGGCTCCTATAAAATGATCCCAGAGATATATGGGAATAGGATATATAGAGACAAATTAAACGATATGATACAAAAGATGATACAAAGAGGAAAGACAGAATTAGATCTAAATGAAAATCATTGTTATGCAAATCCGAAGTACACCCTAAGCTCTGATAAAGCTCGTAGGACCAATGATATTTTAAATAAATGCATATCAACAAAAATTACATATAACATTAGAAGTGAAAGTGAAATTTTAGATAATAGTATTATAAAACAATGGCTTAGTGTTGATGAAAATTTAGATATAAGAATCGATGAAAAATCAGTTGAGAAATATGTGCAAGGCTTGGGAAAAAAGCATGATACAGTAGGTATAGCGAGAAGAATCAAAACATCCAGGAATACCATGGTAGAAGTGAAAGGCGGTTATTATGGATGGAAAATTGATAGAGCGGCTGAAACAAAAGCATTGATAGAACATATAAAACGTGGCGACGTACTTGAAAAAGAACCTATATATTCGCAAAAGGCTCTCACTAGGGATAAAAACGACATTGGCAATACCTATGTAGAAATTAATATAACAAAGCAGCATTTATGGTTTTATAAAAATGGAAAGCTTTTTACCCAAGGTGCCGTAGTAACAGGCAATCCCAACAAAGGATACTCTACTAAGGTCGGAGTTTATATGCTTAATTATAAGGACAAAGAATCAATCTTAAGAGGACACAATTATGAAGCTGAAGTAACCTATTGGATGCCCTTTAATGGAAACATAGGAATACATGATGCTAGCTGGAGATATTCTTTTGGAGGCAATATTTATAAGAGAAATGGAAGTCATGGATGTGTCAATGTCCCACCATACTTAGCTAAAAAGATCTTTGAGAATATAGAGGATGGAACGCCTATTATTTGTTATGAGGAAGAGAATTAGAATTTTGGTGTCAGGCAGGATGTATGGCGAAAATAGAATGGGTCTAAGGGATAAAAATAAACCGTCGGGTTAACCGACGGTTTTGATTTTAATATGATGTGATTCTATTTCTTATCTTTGTGCTTCAAATTGTCTTAAAAGCTTAACAAACAATTCAGGAACCTTTGCCATATTTTCAGGAGTTTCTACAAATGAAATTCTGAACTGTGTGTTTCCTGGGTTTTGCTCACCCTTGGCTACATTGTAGAAGCCCTTCATCGGTGCTACAAGCAGAGTAGTTTCAACACCGTCAATCTTAACGGACCCTTCCTGTGCACAATATAAGATGAAGTCGATGCCATTAAATCCAGGCTTTACTACATTTCTAACATCAATTACTGAGTATATGGATGCATCAGGGCTGGAAACAATTAAGCCAGGCTCCTGCGCCTTTAGACCGTTATATACATTTAATATTAGATCTTTGTAATAGCCTCTTATGCTCTTGCACCAATCAGCAATTTGTTCCTTGCTTTCATGTGCCAAAGCACCAAATATATACTGACCAATTACGTTAGCACAAAGATTTGCAGTATTTTCTGCAATAGCACGGTTGTTAAATTCAGCGCTGTCAGTAATCATAGCACCGATTCTTAAACCACAAGCATTCCATACCTTTGATGCAGTCTCAATACTGATTCTTCTGCCCTCTATGCCAGGCACCTCTGCGTCTGTAACTCCCCAGATGCTTACAAGCTTGCCGCCTTCTTCGTAGAAGAGCTCACGATAAGCTTCATCACTAACCATCCACAGATTGTATTTCACACATAATTTAGCTAGCTCTTTCAATGATTCAAAATCAAAGTACTGTCCTGTTGGATTGTCATAAGGTATCACAAGAAGAGCACCAGGATTATGCTTTTGGATTGCTTCTTCAATTTTATTTATTTCTGGTAGACTGAACTTACCAGCTTCACTTAAATTACGCTGTACTGTAACAATCTTACGTCCAACTCTTTCTGCAAAGGAAATATAATTGGTGTAAGCAGGGTCAATTACCATAAGCGGTTTTTCGCCAGTGCCAGCAGGACCGCAAACACCGATTAATAGTAATTCCATAGCAGCAGAACCACCATCTGTTACCTGAACAAACAATTTGCTTGTATCGAAGCCCTCACACTTAAGTATGTTCTTAAAAGCATCCTGACACTCTGGAACACCAGCAGTAGTTGAATATCTTACAACGCCCTTTGCAAATGGGCTTTCAGGGGCACCAAGCTCGAACATTCTTTTCATCATAGCTGGATTTGTTGGAAGAGAAACGTTACCTATACCTACATTAATTACAGCTTCTGGTTTAACTTTGCGCTCCTCATACTTCATTTGAGCCAGACGAACATCTGATGGTGTTCTTGATTCAAAATGAGCGGATAAAATCGGTTTACTCATCATTAAAACTCCTTCTCTAATATGTATTTTTTAATATTCAAGTCAGATACTTGATGTATTTTGTATACCATTTGATATAGTACTATTTTACCACTTATTCATATTCATTTACAACTTTCTAAAAACTAATTCTATATAATAGTATTTCCGAAGGTTTTAGCTTATACTGGTTCTTTGAAAAATTAGAGCAGCTTCATTGCAATTCAATGGATTCAATACCTCCTCTCATTAGTCAAAATAACCATATACTTATGATGAACAGTTATCTCATCATCCTTGCTATACGAAACCAGTTATGAAATAATTTACTATAAGGGGGAGATACAATGAACAAACATTTATTTTATCTAAAACTAGTACACACCATAATTTGGGCTTTTTATGTTTTTATTATCGGGTATATACTTTATGCCGGAATTATTAATAAAATTGATATTTATTTGTTTTTAGCAATAGGCGCTGTGCTCTTAGAAGGAGTTATTCTAATGATCTATAAATGGAGATGTCCGCTAACGGTCTGGGGATATAAATATACAGAAGATCGTGAAGTGGGATTTGATATATTCTTACCAAAATGGTTGGCTAAAAACAATAAAGCTATATTTACCACGATATTTGTGATAGGTGTACTAATAACAATATATAGGATGCTATAATGTGAAACAATAAACATGGTGCAGAAAAGGTTATTGAGTCATAACTGTAGAATTAAAGGAAAACTACATTTAGATAAAATAATCGGTATTAAAATACTACAAAAATCTGTTTGTCGTAATGATGCGAGAAGGAGGTCAATATGCAAAAAATTGTTCCACATTTATGGTATGACAAAGAGGCAAAGGAAGCGGCCACGTTCTATATCAGTTTATTTGACCAATCTAAATTGTTAAATGTGACGGTACTTGGAGATACACCCTCAGGAGATACGGAGGTTGTAAACTTTGAATTGGCTGGACAAAAATTCTCTGCAATCAGTGCAGGTCCATACTTTAAATTTAATCCATCCATATCATTGATGGTAGCTTGCAGTACAGTAGATGAAGTGAATACGAAATGGAAGGCTTTATCTGAAGGTGGTCAGGAGCTGATGCCACTAGGAGAGTACCCCTTTAGCAAATGGTACGGTTGGATACAAGATCGATATGGCTTGTCTTGGCAGCTGATGCTTGTTGACAGTGGAGAAATTATTCAAAAGATCACGCCGAATTTACTTTTTTCAAATGAAGCATGTGGGAAGGCTGAAGAAGCTGTGAGATATTATGCTGAAGTATTTGAAGATTCAGAAGTAGGCTTAATAAGCAAATATGGCGAAGGAGAAGCACAGTCGCCTAATGCTAAGATAAATTATGCTGCTTTTAAGCTTGACGGCATGTCTTTTTCGGCTATGGACAATGCTTTTGATGTAGACTTTCATTTCAACGAGGCATTTTCCCTCATGGTAAATTGTGAAGACCAAAAAGAGATTGATTACTTCTGGGATAAGCTTTCAGCAGTACCTGAGGCTGAACAATGCGGATGGGTTAAGGACAAATTTGGGGTGTCATGGCAGATTGTTCCTTCAAATTTTGATGATGTTTTGTTCAATGGAACCAAGGAAGAAGTTCAGAGAGTGACAGAGGCTTTTCTAAAGATGAAAAAATTCGATCTGGAAGCCTTAGAGAGAGCACGACTAGGAAAATAACTAAAAAAGAGTTATATATATAATGCCCATGGAAAACACTTTCCTGGGCATTTTTCTTATTCATTCACAAAAATGAAATAACAACAAAGTGCAATAAAGTACAACAAATAGCAATAAAAAATTGACATTTCCTTTATGCTCTATTATAATTTGTACATAGATTTATCATGGAGGGTAGAAATTGTATGGAAGATAAATTTTATACCATAGATCAAATTGCAGAATTGTTGGGTATGCATCATAAAACCATAAGAAAGTTTATCCATGAAGGTAAGCTTAGAGCAAGTAAGGTCGGAAAGCAGTGGAGAATCACAGGACATGATTTAAGCACCTTTGCAGAGAAAAACAATGACAATGCAGATGAAAACATAGACAAAGAATTGAGCATTGACTTCACTACTGCAAACCAAGAGGCAGAAAAGAAATCAGAACGGATCCATGTATCTGCTGCAGTAGATATCAAAGAGATTGAAAAGGATGACTTTATTAGAATATCCAATACACTAATTGCTGTGGCAAACTGTAAAGACGAAGAAATGGGGAAATCCTCTGTTCATATAAAATATGATGAAAAAGACAAAAGAACAAAAGTGATCTTGTGGGGAAGTGTAAGCTTCATTGAAAATATGTTAAGTACAATTTCAATGCTTATAGAGAAATAGGCATAGT
>JAQSYB010000085.1 GCA_029256365.1 Clostridia bacterium | reverse complement strand
GTATCTTCAGTATATCGCATATTCGATGCCCCTTATGGGTATTTTCAGTATATTTCAAGGTGTTTTCCAAGGGTCGGGACATACCAAGTATTCTATGGCAATGGAAATAGGCAGGCTGTGGTTTGTAAGATTGCCTATGATTCTTATGTTTAAATACTTTACTGATGCAGGAGAAACTGGAATATGGTTTGCAATGAGCTTTAGCAATTTAATCGTATGCATATTTGGGTATTGGATATACAGAAGAGGAAAATGGCAGAATAGAATCATAGGATAGAAAAAAACCCTTGCTATGTTAAGCAAGGGTTTTCTTTTACCATACAGCTATGGCACCATCAGCTCTTGCTTCTGTGCCTCCAATAAGGATGCCATTTTCATTTCTCCATATGATTTGACCTCGGCCAAATTCAGAGAAGCCAAGAGCTGTATTGATCCTATGTCCTTTTCTTTGAAGCTCCTCTGCTATATGGTAAGGAAAATGTCTTTCTACTTCGACCACCTTTTCCTTTACCCATCTCCAACGTGGAGCGTCAAGAGCTGCCTGTGGGTTCAACTTGAAATCAATAGTGTTCATTACTACCTGAACGTGACCTTGAGGCTGCATAAAGCCTCCCATTACTCCGAAGGGGCCTATGGGCTTGCCATCTTTTGTGAGGAATCCTGGTATTATGGTATGATAGGTTTTTTTACCAGGCTCCAAGGCATTGTGATGGGTGGGGTCTAATGAGAAGCTGTGTCCTCTGTTTTGCAGTGCTATCCCAGTGTCTGGTACAACTAGACCAGAGCCAAAGCCCATGTAATTGCTTTGGATATAAGAAACCATATTGCCTTCATCATCAGCAGTAGCAAGGTACACCGTACCACCCTTATAGGGCTCACCGGGGTAGGGCATCATTGCAGTGCTGCCAATCAGCTTTCGCCGTTCATCGGCATATGCCTCGGATAGTAAATCTTTGATATGAACCCTCATCCTATCTGCATCTGTAATATATTTTAGACCATCAGCAAATGCAAGCTTAACCGCTTCAATTTGTTTATGATAGGTATCGACACAATCCTTTGATTCAAATTCAAAGCCTTTTAGAATATTCAAGGCCATTAAGGCTACCATGCCATGACCATTAGGCGGCAGCTCCCACACCTCATATCCTCTATAATGAACCTTGATTGGATCAACCCATTGAGGAGTGAAGCTTTCAAGGTCTTCTTTTCTTAAGTAGCCCCCATGCTGTCTTGAAAACTGGTCTATGCGATCAGCCAAATCGCCCTTATAAAAGCTAGAAGGATTTTCTGCTATAAGCTGCAAGGTTTTGGCATGGGACTTAGAATGCCATATCTCTCCAGCCTCAGGGGTTTTACCATTTGGCGCAAAGACCTCAAACCATGGACGGAATTGATCGCCCTTTAGAATGTTTTGATACTTATGAAATGCAGACCTCCAGTTTTCACTGACTACGGCAGAAACAGGATACCCCTTTTCTGCATATTCAATAGCGGGCTTTAATACCTCTGTCAATGGCAGCCTTCCAAACTTTCCTACCAACTCTGCCCATGCAGCAGGAGCACCTGGAACGGTTACCGGCAGCCAGCCGTGAGAGGGCATTTCCTTATGGCCAGCTTTTGTTAGTGCATGGATGGAAATCCCGGCAGGGGCGTGACCGCTAGAATTAAGTCCATGGAGCTTGCCCTTGGTCCATATCACTGCAAATGTATCTGAACCGATTCCGTTAGAGGTTGGCTCTAACACTGTAAGACAGGCAGCTGTGGCTACAGCGGCGTCAATCGCATTGCCACCCTTTTTCATCATATCAAGCCCTGCTTGGGCAGCCAGGGGCTGGGATGTAGACACCATACCTTTGTTCCCAAACACTACAGTTCTTCTTGAAGTATAAGGATAGCTTAAATAGTCCTGGTTCATTGAAATCCCCCTTTTTGAAAAACTACTTATTGTGTATTTCAATAAGACTTCTATAAATCCAGCTTCATGTCTCCATATTTAATCCAATTCTTTTTGCGCATATACTCTGCTATCACCAAGGTTAAGATAGCGGGAGCGATAAAATGCAGCAGCAATATTAAGGGCAGCGCACCCATGCCCATGGCATCAATTGTTGCAAATTGTCCTACCAAACCGCTGGTGCCCATTCCTGCGCCTACAGGAGTATTTTTCATCTGAAACACTGCCGAGGCAAGGGGACCTAAAATGGCACTTGCCAAGGTAGGCGGCACCCAAATAAGAGGATTCTTGATAATGTTTGGCACCTGCAGCATAGAGGTTCCCAGACCTTGTGCAATGAGTCCCCCAAGCTTGTTTTCTCGATAGCTTGCTACTGCAAAGCCTATCATCTGGGCACTGCATCCCACAGCAGCAGCACCTGCAGCCAAGCCGTCAAGCTTTAGGGATATTGCAATTGCAGCACTGCTAATGGGAGCAGTCAGGATCATTCCCATGGCCGTAGATACAAGTATCCCCATAGGAATAGGCTGCAGCTCTGTTGCATAGTTAATCATTTGTCCCAATCCTGTCATGATGCTGGATATAAAGGGACTGATAAAGGTGCTGGTAAGTCCGCCTACTATAATTGTAGCAGCCGGAACCAATATGATATCCAATTTGGTTTTTCCTTTTATAAATTTTCCTGCTTCTGCTCCTATTAGAGCGGCTACCAATGCACCTGCAGGCTCACCTATTTTGATTCCATAAGTACCAGCAGCAGTGAGAAACAAGGTTTGGGCGCCTAAGGCACCTGTAACAATTGAAGCAAATATCGCTAGTACGGGAGCTTTCACACCATAAGCAATTGAGGCTCCAATAGCAGGACCCATAAAGAATTGAGCTGCTGTGCCAAATAGCACAAGCATAGGTATATTCGCTTTTTCCCCAATCTGTTTTAATATCAGTCCTATAATCAAAGAAGAGAAAAGGCCTTGGGCCATGAAGTTTAAAACATTGATTGAATACTGCTTTATTGAAAATTTTTGTTCTGTCATACTATCCCTCATTCTAAATAAAATTTAAATAAACTGGCTAAGACCAATTGTCCTATTTTTTATGCCGTAATAATCTGATGAAAATATAGGTAAGTGCAATAAATATTAAAATAACAATGGCAAGAGTGACTAGTCTTTCCTGCATTGGACCATCGGCAAGCATCACGGGACCTAGTCCGAAAAATCCGACCAATAGATAAAGGCAGATAAAAACAATTATAATTAAGGTTTTTTTCATTTTTTCTCCTCCTATAAGTGATTATGCTACAAATTTAGTATTGACTCAATGACATAAGTAATACTATATTTGTAGTAAAACATAGGAAAAACTTGTATATATATATAATATATATCAAATAAAGGAGAAGAACAATGAAACAATATTTTGCTAGACCTATTACAGATATCATAAAAAGCAGGCATTCAGTTAGAACCTATGATTCTGAAATATTAAAGCTGGATGTAAAAGATAAGCTAAGAGAATATGCCGCACAAATCAAAGGACCCTTTGATTCAGAGGTAAGACTTGAGGTTGTTGACAGCAATGACTTTACAGAGGGGAAAGGGAATAAGATAGGCACCTATGGCGTGATTAAGGGTGCGCAAACTTTTATTGCAGGGATAGCAGACAATAAAGAGAAAAATATGGAACAGCTGGGTTATTGTATGGAGAAGCTGCTGCTGTATGCAGCGTCTCTTGGACTTGGAAGCTGCTGGCTTGGGGGGACCTTCAAAAGAAGTCAATTTGCAGATTTGGTGTCTTTGAAGGAGGATGAATTCATTCCTGCTGTAACACCCATAGGATATCCTGCAGAAAAAAGAGGTCTTTTGGAAGCTATGATGAGAAAAGCAGCAGGCTCTGATCATAGAAAACCATGGAATGAACTATTCTTTGAGAATAGTTTTGATAATGCCATCACGCAAGAAGCTGCAGGACAATATGGATCTGCACTTGAGATGTTGAGGCTTGCACCTTCTGCTTCGAATAAACAGCCATGGAGAGTATTGAAGCAGGGGTCTGAATATCATTTCTTCTTGAAACAGACGAAGGGTTATAGCAATGCCATGGGGTTTAATATGCAAAAGATAGATATGGGAATCGGAATGTGCCACTTTGAAATGACTGCATTTGAAGCAGAATTAAAGGGCAGCTGGATGGTAAACCCCCAATTGCCCTTAATCAATCAAGTACAAGATGTCGAGTATATCGCTACTTGGGTAATGGAATAAACTGAAGAGAGGATTTTATCGAATTCTTTCGATGAAGTTCTCTCCTCCGCTTAAGCGGTAGGATACTTTATCTGTATGCTGTAATCCCATCATTATATCAACCAAAACATCTGAAGGAATTCTTTCTTTTAGAAACTTTCCTACAGAACCTTCGTAAAATACCTTTCCAGTTTGCTCGTAATCCTCACCATATATCTTAATTCTCATGTTTAAAAATGCCACATCAATGTCAACATCATAATCTAAATGTGCATCGTAAATACTTGCCTTTAATTTCTTCATATCTCTATCTCCTTTTTATAAGTGTCATATTGTAACAATATATCATTAATATGCCCAAAATAACAATATAAAATATTCTAAAGGAAATGCTATAATAGAATGTATATGTTGTGTGCATCTACAGGATTGTATTTTCTTGGATAATGGGATGCTGAGATTGAAAGGGGAAAACATGAATCTTTTAAGTATAGAAAACATTTCAAAAAGCTACAGTGAGAAAACACTGTTGAATAATATAAGTCTAGGGATTAATGAAGGAGATAAAATTGGTATTATTGGCATTAATGGAGTAGGCAAAAGCACTTTGCTCAAAATTGTTGCGGGTGTAGAGCAGCCTGATGCAGGTAGAATGATAAAAGCCAACTCCTTAAGAATAGAATATCTTTCTCAAAATCCATATTTTGACGGGGATGCTACAGTGCTTGAGCAGGTTTTTAAAGGCGAATCTGCATTGATGAAGCTAATTAGGGAATACGAAAAGGCAATAAAAGACCCTCATACCTCAACTGATAAATTAATGAAGCTGAACAGTGATATGGATAGACTTCAAGCCTGGAGCTTGGAAAGTGAAGCCAAAACGGTATTGACCAAGCTAGGGGTTACAGATTTTGAGGCAAAGACAAGTACACTATCTGGAGGCCAACGCAAGAGAATTGCACTGGCAGCTGCCTTAATAAGTCCTTCTGACTTGTTGATTCTTGATGAGCCAACCAATCATCTTGATAATACCACCATTGATTGGCTGGAGGAGTATTTGAACAAAAGAAAAGGCGCACTTTTGATGATTACCCACGATAGATATTTTCTAGATAGAGTGATAAATGAGATTGTTGAGCTGGATAGAGGAAGCTTATATTTATACAAAGGAAATTATAACGATTTTATTGAAAAAAAGCTGGAGCGCGATGAACGAGAAATCTCTAGCGAGAGAAAGAGACAAGGACTTCTTAAAAAAGAGCTGGAGTGGATTAGAAGGGGAGCGAAGGCCCGTACTACGAAGCAGAAGGCAAGAATAGACCGTTTTGAGAAGCTGAATGAACAGACTGTGGATATCGATGATAGTAAAATGGAGATATCTGTAGCCAGCAGCAGGCTGGGTAAAAAGGTAATAGAAATAGAGCATGTATCAAAGGCTTTCGGTGATAAAACAGTGATAAATGATTTAAGCTATATCGTACTGCGAAATGACAGAGTAGGAGTGATAGGACCCAACGGCAGCGGCAAATCAACACTGATTAATATTATAGCCGGCAAGCTGCAGGTTGACTCAGGGGCAATGGATATAGGAGAAACAGTAAAGATCGGCTTGTTCTCACAGGAGTCTTACCATATGAATGAGAGCCTGAGAGTTATTGAGTATATCAAGGAGGGAGCAGAACTTCTCACCACTGCGGAGGGAGAAAAAATAAGTGCATCCCAAATGCTGGAGAGATTTTTATTTGAGCCCGCAGTACAGTGGACGCCAATATCGAAGCTTTCTGGTGGAGAAAAAAGAAGGCTACACCTATTAAGAGTGCTCATGGAAGCTCCAAATGTATTGTTGCTGGATGAGCCCACCAATGACCTGGACATAGAAACTCTAACCATATTAGAGGACTATATTGAAGGATTTCCTGGAGCGGTTATTGCAGTTTCTCATGACAGATATTTTCTGGATAAGATGGCAGACAAAATATTCTCCTTTGAGGGAGAAGGCAGAATAGTCAAATACACAGGCAACTATTCGGACTATAAGCAGTTCAGTGATGCAGAAAGGCAAACAACCAGCCAGCAAATCGACAAGAAGATCAGCGATGAGGGCAAAGAAGTCATAGAGCGCTCTAAGGATAGACCATTAAAATTCACCTTTAAGGAACAAAAGGAATTTGAGAATATTGACTCAGTGATTGCTGACTTGGAGACAAAGATTCAGGAGCTTGATAGTAGCATAAGCGCTGCCGCTGCGGATTATGTATTGCTGCAGAAGCTTATGGCAGAAAAGGACGAAACAGAAAAGCAATTGGAGCAGCAAATGGATAGATGGATATACTTAAATGATTTGGCAGAGCGGATCGAGAAGGCCAAATCGTGATATCAATGTAAGGTATTTTATAATGCAAGAGGTTTTTTCATGTTGTAGCAGCACTTGTATAAAACTCTTGTTATATAAATAACTATAAACATACTTACAAAGGTGCAATACCAACTCCAATGCAAATAATCTAATATTAAGGTATTTTTTTCAGTCAAATATTCAAAAAAAGCGAATATGGATAGAATGCTTGTATAATAGAGTAGTCTCTTTTTTAGACTCTTACCCTCTGGATAATGAATATTAAAGAAAATGTTTAATAAAGGGAATACTAAGTATTCAAAGGAAAAGCTGGTGGAATTCGCCTTATGAAGCTCTCTTACGGGATATTCTATTAAGCCTATTTCAACAACTATGAGACCAAATATCCAAGCAAATACGTGTGCAATTAAGAATATCACAGAAGCCTCTCGACGTTTGCTTTTAGGAATAAACCAAAGTGAGATAACACAAATAAGCCAGACCCCGCCAATAATCACTCTTTCTTTTAGGTACATGTGTTATTCTCCTTTCTGACATTCTTTCTTATAGAGCCATTTAACATAGTAATAGCAGATTAAATATTGCAGTGTAAAAAGCCAATAAGTATTAAACATACCAAAATAAACGTTTCCTCTTACAAACTCAGATAAATCTGTATATTTGCCTAGAAAATATGCTAACCAGGATGTTAGGGATATAAACAAACACCAATGTAGTATTTTATATTTTAGACTGATCATTTTAGGAGCCAAAAAAATAAACCATACAAAGATAATGGGGTAGAAAAAGAATTCGGTTATAAACACTATACGGGTTGCTTTGACAAACTCTCTTACGGGAAAAACCACTGTTTCTGTTTCCACCAACATAATGGATACAAACCAGGTTGTTGCTTGAAATGCCAAAAATGACATCAATGCTTTTTTAAACTGGTTTTTTGGTATATATAAAAATGAGAAAACAGGAATGATGACCATGGCAATCAGAAGAAATCTTTCCATTGACATGTTTTTCACCTCATAATAAATCTGATGATATATTATTTGATCTTAAATATAAATATTATGCAA
>JAQSYB010000084.1 GCA_029256365.1 Clostridia bacterium | reverse complement strand
CCCAATAAGCCATTTATAACAAAGGTCGTGCTAACACCAAATTTCTCACACATGATGCCGGAATACAAGCTTCCTATTGGAGCCGTTCCACCTACTACCAAGGAATATACGCTCATGATTCTACCCCTTAGCTCATCAGGAGAATGGAGCTGCAATGTCGTATTGGAGGATGACAAAGCTGTGGTCATACAGAAACCAGCAAATATAAAGAATATAAATGCAACATAATAATTTCGCACAAGACCTTCTATTAATACAAATGCAGCCACCCCTAAAAAGGCGGACATTTGCAGCTTGCTTCGGAGTCCTTTGTAGCTTGTAGCCGCTAAGATTAGTGCGCCAGAAAAGGCCCCAATACCCAGGGCTGCCATGAGATAGCCATATACCTTTGAATCCCCGTTAAACACGGTTCTTGCCATAACAGGTATCATTATCATAAAATTCATAACGATTGCATTGTTAAAACCTACCATCAATACAGTAGTTTTTACCTCAGGACTTTTAATTATGTATGATAAGCCTTCTTTTATATCAGACAAAACATCGCTGCTTCGCTTTTTTTGACACAAGCCCTGTGCCTCAATTTTATGAATTCCTATCAAAACAGGAATGAAGGATAATCCATTTACCAAGAAGCATGCGGCAGCACCATATGAGTCGAATACCAAGCCTGCTATACTTGGTCCAATTATTCTCGCAGCATTGAATACCGTAGAATTCAATGCAATTGCGTTCATCAAATGCTCCTTTGATGCCAGCTCTACCATAAAAGACTGCCTTACTGGCATATCAATGCTGTTTAATATCCCTAAGACGGTGGCCAATATAGCAATGTTCCAATAAGCAGCCCAACCCATAAACAATAAGAAAGACAATGTAAAAGCTGTGGTCATCATGCCACACTGAACAGCAAAAAGAATCTTCTTCTTTGGATATCGATCTATAATAACACCTATGGGAAGTGAAAACAGTAGTACTGGAGTAAACTGAAGCGTACTGATAAAGCCAAGTAGAAAGGAGGAATTGGTCATTTGATAAACCAACCAGGACTGCCCTATATTCTGCATCCAAGTGCCTATTAGTGATACACATTGTCCCGACCAAAATAATCTGAAATCTCTATGCGACAGGGCAGGAAAATGCTTGCTTCGTATTGTTGAAAAATCCATCTTAACCCCACCTAATAAAAAATAAACTACACTTATATTCTATTACAACTTTGTCGGAAATAATATAGCCGAATCAAAACTTGATTTTATGGTGCCAGGCACCAAAAAATCAAGTTTAGCCTGCCAAATCTTCTTTCTTTGGTGCCTGGCACCAAAAAGAGAAGATTTGGGGAATAAAAAAACTCGGTGTTTGCCGAGTTTTTGTGGTTTATACGATTGGGTTTGTAGCTGTAAAGCTATTACTTCCTTGATTTGCTCTTGCTTCCTGAATAACCTTGTTTTCGTTCAGTTTGTTTTGAATTTCTACAAGCTTTTCAAGGTTTTTCAAGTATTTCAAGTTGGAAAGTAATACTTTATTATTACCTTTCATAAATGACACCTCTTCCTTTCGAATTTGGTTATGATAATAATAAACTTCCTTTTCTAACTTGGTGAACACCTCCAAACAGCCTCAAAATCATTTTTACATAACCTATGCTTCCATTATACCATTGATTTTGGGGCTTTGCTTGCCGACCAATCCCTATTAACCATGGTTAAACCGTTCTATGTACTGCTATCCGTAAATAAAGCAATTAGCTCTCAAAGTCTTCCATTCTCCTCTGTTTTCGTTGATTTTCCTTATCAGTTCATAAAAGCTCACTGTCCATGTACAGAAAGTATGCTGCTTCTGTCTATTGCAATTTTTTGACCCAAGGCTGCCATACTAAATGTTTCCTCTGCTTGTATCAGAGGGATTCCTCTCATATCCATGCGCTTCACATCCGCTTCTCCAATACCTCTTCTATATAATCTAAAAAGATACTGCACCGCTTGCGGCAAAAATCCCATTACCCTCGCACCTACTGCATCCGTTGCAACGGGATCCGTACCTGCTATGATTAAATCTGAATGGACTGCCTTTCCATCACTTGGACCCGTTCCGTACATTCCATTCATACCTGTCAGTATGGTGATATCAATGGGAAATACCTCTCCCATTGCATAGATAAATTCGTGAAGATCCTCATGTATTCCCAGCTTCAGCTTCGGCATGCCGTGTATTTCTGCCGGAGGCCAGGACAATGCTATATTTTTGATTCCTAGAGAAACCGTAGCCTCCTTGTGCATTTTAATTGGTGTAAAGGATATATGCACATCCGCTTCCTCAAAGAGCTTGTTGATCTTAGTAGATGGCACGATTTTGCTGCTTAGTAGGATTTCTGTGTAAGGACCAGAATTTAAGTCCACAAACTCCACCAATTCTTCCGTTATCACCTTGCTAAAGCCAATTTCATCAAAGACCCGCTTGGTTGGGGCTCCGCCAGAGCCCGCTGCAACAACGACTCTAGAAGGATGAAACTGCTTCACATATCGTATGACCTTTCTCAGCAAATCTGGATGCACTACAGTTCCTGAATCTGCAGATTTATTGTCTACCATATTCGCAGTAATCACCACAACTTGATGAGGTCCTAGAATTTTATCCGAATGGATGAGATCAAGAGCTTCCTTGATACAGTTGTCACTATACTTCGCATTTACAATGCCTATAATAGGGTCTTTTACTTTTCTTTTACGCACAAAAACACCTCCCTTAGAATTATTCCACGAGAGGTGCTATTTATTCTTATATATTGATTAGTCGTGCTAGGGTTGGCTCTATACCCAGGGATTCCTTAAGCTCAAGGTATGCTTCATATGCCTTTCGGTTTTTAGGCCCCTGCTTAATCGCTCTTATCATCAGGTTTTTGGGTGTATCCAGGGGGGATATGTATTCTACTATGGAAACCTCATAGCCCATGGATTCTAGTATGATGCCTCTAATTCCATCTGTAAGCACGTCTGCCAATCTTGCCTTTAAAATGCCATGCTTTGTGATTTCCTTTAAGGGCTGATATTGGTATTGGCTCAGTATTTCTCTTTGGCAGCAGGGTATCACCACTACAGCTTCGGCGTTGTATCTGATGCCTGCAGCAATTGCCATATCCGTTGCAATATCACAGCCATGTAGGCTAATTACCAAATCAATCTTCTTTGCAGGCATATAGTTTTGTATATTTACTGCCAAGAATTCCATGTTCTTGTAGCCTAAATTGGATGCCATCTGCTTGGAGGAGGCAATTACCTGCTCCGATATATCAAGCCCTATAAAATAGCAGTTTTTATTGAGCTTTTCCTTGATGTAATAGTTTAATACAAAGGACAGATAGGATTTCCCGCAGGCACAGTCCAGTACAGTTATACTTTCCTTGCCCTCAGCCAGCTGTTTGATGATTCCTTCTGTCAGTTCTACAAAGCGATCTATTTGATTGTACTTGCGTATCATATCATTCTTTATTTTGTTCTGTGCACTTAGGATGCCTATTTCTCTGAGCAGCTCATCGGCTTCCCCTACCTTGACCAGATACTCTCTATTGCTTCTGGCGGATACATCATCATGGGGTATGTTGTCTTGTATTTGTGTCTCATTGTATTTGATCTTTACATTGCCTTTTTCTGTCCAGATTGTAATGCTTGTACCGCGTTCAACATACTGAATGGAACATTCATCAAAGGCTTTGCCCTGTTCAAATATAAGCTTTGAAAGCTTTTGGGGCTCCATTTCCAGCTTTGTTTTGCCCAATTTATAAACCAGCTTGTCATTTGCCAATCTGATCTCAAGCTTACTAGGCTTTTGCAATTTACTTGTAAATTCTATATCAAGACTCTTAAAAAAGTCTAGATTTTCCTCTAGCTTAACAATAATTGTACCCAATACATTCTCTAGTTTTTTCTCTAGTGCTGCATTCATTATTTCACCCTCTTGTCAAACAGTTGTTGGTTAATCTTTTCAAAGGAAGCAGGCAGCTTACTGGTGAAGCGTTTCCCCTTCAAATATTCCAAGCCCTCCTCAGCTTCTTTAAATACAATTTGATATGCATAAAGAAACTGATGCTTTAATTGAAATTGCTCCAAAAAGACTTTGTTTGTATTCTTGTCTCCATACTTCACATCTCCAACAATAGGATGCCCTATGCTGGCAAAGTGTGCTCTTATTTGATGGGCCCTGCCTGTAATCAGCTCAACCTCCATCAAGGTATATTCACCATTTGAAGCTACAGGCTTATATTTTGTGTGGACGCCCTTGGCCCCAGCTTCCTGTTCCTCTAGTATCTCCACCTTATTGCTTTCTTCATCCTTCAGAAGAAAATTCACTACCTCTCCCGCTTCTCGAATGACACCTTTTACAACACATAGATAGAGCTTCTGAATGCCGCGTTCCCGCACAAGCTTGTTGGCAGCCTTCAGCGAAGTATAATTCTTTGCAACAATGACTATGCCACCAGTATTCCGATCTAGTCTGTTGCAGGTGGAAGGCGTAAAGGTAGGCGAAGGGATATAGCCCTCCTGCTGTGAAATATAGTATAAGGCACGATCAATCAAGGTGTCACTATCCCCGGGACTGTCAGGATGTGTTAATAATCCAAAGGGCTTGTTTACCAAGAGTATATTTTCATCCTCATACACTATATCAATTGGCTTTGCAGGTGCTTTGGCATGCTTATGCTCTGGTTGTGCTGCATCAGCAATATACAGCTGTATGATATCATCCAGCTGCAGCATATAGTTTTCCTTCTCTCTCTTGTTGTTTACTTTTACCTTTTTATTTCTAAAAAGCTTATAAATATCACCTAGCTTAAAGTCCGGCAGATACTTTCTTAAAAAACGATCCAGTCTTTGCTGCGCTTCATTTTCTGAAATCTTTATTTCCTTCATCTTTGGATATCCCCTTATAGAAAAATAGAGCATTATGCTCTATCTTATATAGCCAGGTTGAAGCAGTATCCAATCTCATTCATTATGAATACTGCCAACCTACCGATTCTAGTTATAGACCTGGTGAGAATACTGCATAAAGCTCAATGATCTCACTGCCATCATTTTTAAGCCCGTGCACACTTCCCGGAGGTGCAACAATAACGCTGCCTGTTTCAGCAGCCTTCTGCTCTCCATTGATTAGTGCAGAACCTTTGCCTGATAAAATATAAAATACCTCAAGTACATCATGGGTATGAGGAACAATCTCGCCACCCGGCATAATGTGCAGATAATGAGCAGAAAGTCTGCCGTTTTCATCATTGTTGGTCAAATCCTTTTTATACACTTCAACGTGCTTTGGATGCTTCACAAATTCTATGTCCTTATGATTTCTGATGATTGCTTCCATTCATTTACCTCCCTAGCTTTTCATATTATTCTAGCCATCGAGGAAATTATATCATATTACTATGGTATATAAAATATCTATTTGCGGAGAAAATTACCAGTTGCACAGTTGTCCTTTGATTTCTTGACTGCTCCGCTTAAATTGCAAATCCCAGTAATGTCAATCAGCTCATTGCTCAACTCTACATTGCTGGTTTTGTTGAAATGGTGACAGTTCTTACACTTCATCACGACACCTCCAAATATACTACTAGTTTTTTATATTAATGGCCAAAATATGTATGCAGCGTCCTAAAGTTTACAAGAATTATAAGCATTGATATAATAAACAGAAGTATATGCGGGCTGACACATGGGTCAGCCCCTACTTTAGTGATGAGGAGATGAGTTCATTGAATATACAAATTTTTGGTATCCAAAAGTGTTTTGACACCAAAAAGGCGCAGCGCTATTTCAAGGAAAGAAATATTAAGTTTCAGTTTGTAGATTTGCTGGAAAAGGGGCTTAGCAAGGGTGAGCTAAACAGCATTGAAGCAGCTGTTGGTTTGGCAAATCTGATAAACAAGGCAGTAAAGGACTACGAGAGGCTTAATCTCCACAAAATAGGAAGCAGCACCATAAAAAAAGAGATTTTGCTGAATAACCCAAAGCTTTATCATACACCTATTGTCCGCAATGGCAAGCAAGCTACGGTTGGCTATACCCCAGAGATTTGGGAAGCCTGGGAATAAATAAATCCACAAGATTTTCTTTCTAATCTTGTGGATTTAATATTTGTGTTTCCTCTTATCTTTAATATAAAAAACAATTCACCCCTTTAAAAAACGGCTAAATTTTTACATTCCATATTGAATGAATGATTTGTGATTACAGTGTCATATTCCTTGCATAACAATGCTCTGATATATCCTCTGTTCTTAGTGGTTGATTCAATATAAAATCCTCTTGCATAATAGAATCTGACTAGTGACAGCATTCTAGATGCAGTATGAAGATATAATTTTTCAATTCCCAACTCCTCCATGGCCTCATCAACTGCATTCATCAGAAGCTTACCAATTCCTTTGCTTTGATATTCTCCCTTTACGCCAAATCTGCTTAAATATGCAGTATGATCTTCCTTCACTTCCACTCTGACAGTTCCAACTACTACATCTCCCAGCAATGCTACAAAGACCATCTTGTTTTCTATTTCTTCCTTTAGATAGTCATATGTTTCATTCAGAGAACCGACAATAGCAGCAATTCCCGCCCCTTCAGCATATAAGCCAAAAGCTTCCTTTGATACCTCTTGTATTTGCGGTATGTGTCTCTGTCGAGCCTTTTCAACCACAATTTCAACCTTTTCCATCGATCTACCCCCAGTTCATTTTTAGATTATTTTTTTATATTTATGGAGCCATAGCCAAAAACTTTAAGCCCTTGTACTCCTGAATACCCAACATAATATTCATGTTTTGAACCGCTTGACCTGCAGCTCCTTTTATTAGATTATCTATAGCTGATATGATAATTACTCGATTGGTTCGTTTGTCTATTTTCATTCCAATATGGCATAGATTCGAACCTCTTACCCATCTTGTTTCAGGCAATGTATCTAATATCTTAACAAAGAATTCATCCTGATAGAAATCAAGATATATGCCTCTAAGCTCTTCTGTTGTCAAATTAGCCGTTAATGTACTGTAGCAGGTCGACAGTATTCCTCTGTTCATAGGCACCAAGTGCGGAGTAAAGGATACAATTGCTTTTTCTCCTGCCAATTTACTTAATTCCTGCTCAATTTCTGGTGTGTGCCTATGTCCCGCTACGCCGTATGCCTTGATGGATTCATTGCATTCCGTAAAGAGTCCTGGAATACTGGCTGATCTTCCCGCACCAGAAACGCCAGATTTGGCATCTATAATAATAGAATTGACATCTACCAGCTTATTGCTTAATAAAGGTGCCAAGCCAAGTATGGTGGCTGTGGGATAACAGCCTGGATTTGCCACGAGGCTGCAGTCCTTTATCTGATCTCTGTTTAATTCACACAGTCCATAAACTGCTTTATCTAAAAGATTTGCTGCTTCATGCTTTACTTCATACCACGACTCATATTCATCCTTAGAATGAAGTCTGAAATCTGCTCCTAGATCAATTACCTTTACACCAAGACTTAATGCTTTTTCCGTTAATTGAAAAGCCTTGCCGTGGGGAAGGGCTATAAATAGTACATCAATGCTGTCTAATCTGTCAAAAGCCTCCTCCATTCCAATACACTTATCCTCAATAAAAT
>JAQSYB010000083.1 GCA_029256365.1 Clostridia bacterium | reverse complement strand
TTTTGTCTTTGCTTTTTTGGAGTCTCCAACCAAAGGAAATGCCGGCGCAAAGACCTCAGCTGCAAACCCATTAAAAAGGCATAGGGTAGAACATTGCCAGCGTCTGCCTAATAAGAGGGTTCCACCCACAACGAGGATGCTGTAGCTTATATAAAATATCAAAGCTGACAATATTCCTGCAGTCCCCCAAATTGGCGATCGGCTCATGTAAAAGGAGGATTCTGAATACAACAACTTCAAACCAGTGGTAGTCCATGGCAATGGCATTGTAAAAAAATATAATTCTTTGTTGCTTAAAATGAAAGGCATTATGATATGAACAACCAAAGCTGCAATGATAAAACCAATCAGATTTCTTTTTCTCATTGTAATTGTCTTAGAAGCACCCACTATTCTCAAAGTAAGAAAGCTGCAAATGATAATAAAAAAGGTTTTTACCCAGTTTTCATAAAAGTGCCAAAACCACGTAATAAAAGCTGCTGTTGCTGGAGCAGCTTTATTTGCATATCCATAATTTAACCCTGCTATAATAAAGCATAAAGCAATATATATCCACAAAATGGTCTTAAGCATTGTTAAATCTGCAATTTTTTTTCGCTCCATTTAAACCCTTCTCCTTAAATTAATATATTTTACTAAAAACCAATACCACAACAATATGATTGAGTGAATGACTATGAATTGTCACCGTACTCTTTACATTATATTACATTGCATTTTGGATAGAATTGAAACTTCCATAGCATAAATAACAGATATACTATTCTATATCTAGTCATATATTCCTCTTGTTTCCAACTTACTCAATTACATATATGCAAACTATAGCCGTCATAAAGCCGCCAATTTTTACTAAATCATAAAAATTTGAATAAATGCATTGCATATATCGACAATCTTCGCTATAATCATAATAATTGAATACCACGAGATAGAGGTGGGCCAAACAAGAGTAAGCAAGATGAGGTATGAGAGATATCGTAGAGTCTTGTTGAAAGGGAATGGCCCCGAAGGGTGAATGAACTCTTAAATTCACACCTGGTTTCCAGATTAAGAGTCTGGCGACTGTCACCAATTTTGGTGGAGAGCTATCGTTTTGTGAGCATTATTTTATTTTGTCTAAAAACAAGGCGATTAGTATTTTCTATTGCCTTGTTATTTTTTTTGCTAATATTTACTAATATTTGGAGGATCATTATGAAGAAGATAATTGTAGTTGGAGGTGGCTGGTCTGGTTGTGCAGCAGCCATTGGTGCTAGAAAAGCAGGTGCTGAGGTAACCGTTTTAGAAAGAACGGACATGCTTCTAGGTACAGGACTGGTCGGCGGCATCATGAGAAACAATGGCAGGTATACTGCCACGGAAGAGATTATTGCTATGGGTGGTGGAGATCTTTTTGAAATTTGTGATAAGTCCGCAAGGCATACAAATATCAACTTCCCAGGACACAAGCATGCAAATCTCTATGATATTGCCAAAACCCATGGTGAGGTGTTAGAGCATATGTTAAGCATGGGTATTCAGATATTCTTTAACATACGCATCACAAAGCTAGAGCGAAATAACGGTCAAATACTGCGTGTTGAAGATGAAAATGGCAACATCTATGCAGGGGATGTATTTGTTGATGCAACTGGTACAGCAGGTCCTATGAACAACTGCATCAAATATGGCAATGGTTGTGCCATGTGCATATTAAGATGTCCAAGCTTTGGCGGTAGAGTAAGTATTACAGGCCTTGCCAATATTGAAGAGTCTATGGGTACAAAAGCGGATGGCTCCATAGGTGCAATGAGCGGCTCCTGCAAGCTTTATAAAGAATCTCTATCGGAGGAAATCCAAAAAGAGCTGAATGAGAAGGGTGTGGCAGTAGTACCACTTCCTACGGAGCTTATTGAAGACCATCTTGAAGTGAAGGCCTGTCAGCAATATGCTCTTCCTGAATTTAAGGATAATATCGTACTTTTGGATACAGGACATGCAAAGCTTATGACTCCTTATTATAATTTAGAAACCCTAAGAAAGATCCCAGGCTTTGAAAATGCGAGATATGAAGACCCCTACTCCGGAGGAAAAGGAAACTCCATGAGATATTTTGCAATGGCTCCAAGAGACAATCATCTCAAGGTTGATGGGATTGATAATCTCTTCTGCTGTGGGGAAAAAGCCGGCCTATTGGTTGGACATACTGAAGCAATTGTAACCGGAACATTGGCAGGACATAACAGTGTAAGACATGCCTTAGGAAAAGATTTGCTATTGCTGCCCGAATGTCTTTCCACTGGTGATGCCATCGCTTATGTGAAAGAAAGAATGACAACACCTGATGGAATGTCAAAGAAATATACCTTTTCAGGTTCAGTATATTTTGAAAGAATGCAGAAGCTTGGTACCTATATTTTAGATTCTTCTGCAATAAGCAAACGAGTGGAAGAATGCGGCTTGAAAAACATATTTTTAAATAAATTATAATTGGAGGAAAACGATGGACTCACTTGGAATACTGCACTATATTTATATCGCTATGGTTTTTGTAATCATATTGACCATGGCTTTTAGAAAAGACACCGTCTTACCTTGTATCATAGGTTTGTTTATGATAGGTCTTGCTTCCTCAGGAAGCGTGCTTACAGCTGTACAGGTTATCTTCAATGCGATTATAGCAGCCGGCAAGGAATTTTTCGGGATAATCGTAATCATATCTCTCGTTGTGGCGATGTCGAAGGCTCTTAGTGATATAGGGGCCGATAGACTAATGATGAGCCCCATAAAAAAGTTTATGATTAACAGCAACGTTGCTTTTTGGAGCTTGGGACTTGTAATGATGACTGTTTCTTTTATCATTTGGCCCTCTCCCGCTATCGCTTTAATTGGTGCAATCATGCTTCCAGCAGCGCTAAAAACTGGACTTCCTGCCGTTTGGGCTGCTGCTGCCATGAATTTATTTGGTCATGGCATTGCATTATCTGGTGACTTTTTTATACAAGGTGCACCGGATATTACCGCAAAGGCAGCTGGCTTCGAGAATGCCAGTTCCATATTAGGTGCAAGCGTACCGCTTTGGATTACAATGAGCACCGTGACAACTGTAACTGCCTTTTTATTGATGAGAAAGGATTTGAAAAAATCCAATATAGAAATAGGAACTGTTGAGGCAGCACCAAATACCGCTGCCAACACAAAGTATTCAACAGGTACAATTTTTGTCGCGATTGCCACCCCTGCTGCCTTCTTACTGGATGCATTCTTAATGTTTAAGTATCAGCTCCGAGGTGGAGATGCCACTGCACTTGTAGGCGGCACAGCTGTTATCATCATGTCAATGGTAACAATCATTGAGCACAAGATAACGCATTCCTTTGAGAAGGTTACAGAGTATATCAGAGATGGTTTTATATTTGGAATAAAAATATTTGCCCCAGTAATCGTAATCGGCGCATTCTTTTTCCTTGGAAGTGAAGGAATGGCAAAGGAGATATTAGGTCCAAATGCCACTGGCCTTCTAACTGATATTGGTATTTTTCTTGCAGATAGAGCACCCTTATCAAAAGCTCCAGTGGTTATCATGCAGGCACTTATAGGAGGTATAACAGGTCTTGATGGTTCAGGATTTTCAGGTCTTCCTCTAGTAGGCTCCTTGGCGCAAACCTTCTCTGGTGCAATCAATATAAGCAAAGAAGGACTTGCTGCCCTTGGACAAATTACTGCTATTTGGGTAGGGGGAGGAACCATCATCCCTTGGGGTGTTATTCCCGTAGCAGCAATATGTGGTGTAGAACCTGCTGACCTTGTAAGAAAAAACATCATCCCCGTGGCTGCTGGATTTATCGCAACGGTTATTGTAGCAATCGTTATATTATAAAAAGCAATAGATTGCCATGCAAATGGCAATCTATTGCTTTTTATTCCTTCTTAAATACAGTCATTAGAATGCTCTTATCCCCGGCAAGTCCGTTCTTCTTTATCTGCCCCACCACTTCCATATTGGATATAACAATGGGGGAAGCCGTAGATTTCGCCCTTTCCTTCACCAGCTCCATATTAAAATTAAGCAGCAGCTGACCCGTTCTCACCATATCGCCTTCCGATATAAAACTCTCAAAGCCCTCTCCTTGCATAGCCACAGTGTCTATCCCTACGTGGATAATTATCTCAAAGCCTTCTTCGGTTCTTATTCCAATGGCATGACCCGTCTCTGCCACCAACACAATCTTTCCATCTACAGGTGAATATACCTTTCCTTCTATGGGATAGATGGCAACACCATCCCCAACACATTTATCTGCAAATACAGCATCCGGCACCTCAGTAATGTCAATGACATGACCCTTCATGGGAGCTGTCAATTGAAGGGAATTGCTTTTCATCTTACTAAAAAGTCTCATCCTTGTTATCTCCTATATTCTCAATAATCATAACTACTCGCTGGTTTAGCTGTTCAAAAGTGCTGACATAAGCAGGTCTGCTAAATTGATTAAACTTCTGCTACTTCCTTATCTTTTATATACATAGATGTAACTACAAATCCTCCAATATAAGCGATAACAATTCCCAGCAAATAGTTCAAAATAGAGGTTGGCTGCATGATTGCAACCGCAACCAGACCAGATGGACCCCATGCAGATGCCATTACCTTTGTTGCCATTACAAATGCGCCACCGAAGCCAGCCCCAAGGCCTGCTGTGATAAAGGGTTTGCCCAATGGAAGTGTTACCCCATAAATCAAAGGTTCACCAACTCCTAATATACCCGCTGGCAAAGCACCTGCAATAACCTTTTTAAGTCTTTCGTTATTCACCTTCTTGGCTTTTAAGTAAATCGCAATGGCTGCACCTACTTGACCTGCTCCAGCCATTGCCAGCACAGGAAATAAGCTTACCCCGCCCATCGCTTCAAGCTGTATTGCATAAATTGGTATCAATCCATGATGCAAACCCAATAATACCATCGGCAAGAACAGTGCTGATAAAATATATCCAGAAATAATACTTACAAAAGTATTATCTGAACTAATAAATACGTTTAGCCCTTTCACCAGCCAGTCAGATACAAACCCAGATACAGGCATGATAACAAGTACAAAGGCCAATCCTACCACCAATAAGGATACAAAGGGTGTTACGATAAGATCCAATACATCTGGCACCCTTTTTCTAACCCACTTTTCAACCTTAGCAAGTATATATACTCCAATAATAACGCCAATAATACCGCCTTTTCCTGTTGTAAGGATAGAATTCAGTGGGACTTCTTTATTTAATAATCCAAATACGCCTGAAATATCATTAATTAACGCATTGATAGAAATTGCACCAATAATACCACCTAGTGCTTCTGTTGCGCCAAACCTTTTTGCTGCGTTAATCCCTGTATAAATTGCAAAATATCCAAGGAAGCCAGTGCCCAACAAGGATAACATCATTCTTGTCGCTATCCAAAAGTTGCTGTCAGCAGGTAAAACTCCTTTTCCCAGAAGGGTACTGACTAGAGAGGCCAGACCGTTGAATAAACCAGCAGCGATAATTGCAGGGATTAAAGGAATGAATATGCCTGCAATGGTTTCAAGTGCTTGCTTCCCTTTGCTTTGTTTCTTTCCAGCTTTGATTGTCTCTTTGTTGGCTTTCCAGTCTCCTATTACGGCTGCATCCTTTGCTACGCAATATTCATCCACTACAATGTCTAGTACCTTTTTTGCTTTACCAGGTCCCACTACCACCTGTAGTGTTTCAGCCTCAACCACGCCCAGAACACCTTCTGTCTGCTTAAGTTCTTCCATGTTTACTTCACTTGGATCATTTAATTTCAAGCGAAGTCTTGTCATACAATTTGTTGCTGATGCAACATTAGCCTTTCCTCCAACCAGCTCAAGGATTCTGGCTGCTAATTGATTGTTACTGATAGCCATAGCCCACACTCCCTTAATATTTATTTTTATTATTTAGTGCCTTTCTAATATGACCATTGGCTGCATTTAATTTCTCTAAAGCCATATCTGCATCACAGCCTAAAAGAATCATGGCAATTGCCAGCTTTACACTGCCTTTTGCATCCAATAATACTGACTTTGCAGTATTACGATCAACTTCTGTTGCATTCATAATAATATTTTCAGCTCTGGTTTCCAGCTTTTGATTTGTTTGCTTCACATCTACCATAAGATTTTTATAGACCTTACCTATCCCTACCATAGCAATTGTTGAAATCATATTTAATATCATTTTTTGTGCAGTTCCTGCCTTTAATCTAGTAGAACCTGTAAGAATCTCCGGTCCTACCATCACCTCGATAGCGATATCCGCTACAGCTCCGATTGGTGAATTCTTATTGCAGGATACTGCTGCAGTGGTACATCCCAGCTCCTTTGCATACTGTAGTGCTGCTACCACATATGGAGTTCTTCCACTAGCGGCTATTCCAATTACAATATCATTACTGGTGAGAGAAATGGTCTTCAAGTCATCCATCCCCATTGTCAGACTGTCTTCTGCACCTTCTACCGCTTTTATAAATGCTCTTTCGCCTCCTGCCAATAGCCCCACGACCTTTTCAGGTGGAGTACCAAAGGTAGGTGGACATTCTACTGCATCCAAGAGTCCAAGTCTTCCACTGGTTCCGGCTCCAATATAAATCAGTCTTCCATTCTTTTCAAAGGCTTCTATTACCGCCTTTACCACTTTTTCTATTTGCAGTATTTCCTGACGGATTGCTACAGCTACCTGCGCATCCTCTTCATTCATAGCTACCAAAGAATCATAGATAGACATGGTATCTAAATCCTGGGTTTTTTTATTTCTCTGCTCTGTTAACAGCTCTTCTAAATTAAGCATGATGTTCTCCCTTTTGAATATGTGTTTTTGAGATTTGTTCTAATGATTTTTCAAACTGTGTATTCACATAACCTGTATATAAGATATCAATAATATTTAACTGAGATATTCTTGAGGACATGGCTCCACTTCGAACGATGGCTTCATTGGCTGCAACAAAGATATTATAATCACATAGTTCAACAATAGGAGATGTCCCATATCGTGTAATAGATATGGTTGTAACACCGGATTCTTTCATTGCTTTGGCACATTCTATCATCTCAATCGTCTGTCCAGAGTAAGATAAGATAATTCCCAAATCCTCCGGTGACATATACTTAGCTGTCAATAGCTGCAAATGCCAATCGTCATTGACGGTGCAGCGCTTATCCAACCGCATAAATTTTAATTGAGCATCCTTGGCAACCAGCAAGGAAGAACCCATTCCAAACAGACAAACATTCTTGCAGGTGCGCAGGAGCTGTATGCAGCTATTGATGACTCCAAAATCAATCATGGACTTGGTATCCTCCAAGGATATAATATTTTTATACGTCACCTTATCCACAATATCTTCTATGCGATCAGACTTGGTAATTTCCTTCTTCTCTTCTGACTGACTATGTTCCCGCACTGCCAACTCATATATCAGTGCTTTCGTAAAATCTTTGTATCCCTCAAACCCATTTTTCTTGCACATTCTTATGACAGAAGCCGGAGAAGAGAATGTCTGCTCCGCAAGCTGGTAGATGGTCATTGCTGAGGTTTCTTTGGAATTCTTTAGAATATAGTCGATAATTGGCTTTTCAGTAATACTGGCCATATTACTGTATTCTCTTAAACGTACTAATACACTTTTCATTGTCTTTCCTCTT
>JAQSYB010000082.1 GCA_029256365.1 Clostridia bacterium | reverse complement strand
GAGAGATTTGAGTTCGAAGTTCTACCATCCTTTAATCCTGCACAGCTTGATAGAGCAATAACACCTTATAATACCATCTAGGTTCATAGCATGATTAGTCCTGATATGAGGATTAAAGAACTTATGGTGCGCTATCCAAAAACCAAGAAGGTAATAGCACGCTATGGTTTATCCAATATTGGCTGTGGCTGAGGCGGAAGGTGCGGGAATACAATTCAACAGGCTGTTGAATTAAAGAAGCTAGATTTAAACATCGTAATGGATGAACTAAATAAAAGCTTAATAGATAAAAAGAAGGCCTAAACAATTTGTTTAGGCCTTTTTACTATACTATTTTTGTAGTCCAAGCTTCACAATTCCAAACCTCGGTGACAATATCTCTGTAGAACTCCGGTTCGTGGGAAATAAGGAGAATGCTGCCTTTGTATGCTTTTAGTGCACGCTTTAATTCTTCTTTTGCATCTACATCTAGGTGGTTTGTCGGCTCATCCAGTACCAATAGGTTTGTTTCACTGTTAATAAGCTTTGCAAGTCTAACCTTAGCTTGTTCACCACCACTGAGAACCATAACCTTGCTTTCAATATGCTTAGTCGTTAAGCCGCATTTAGCCAAAGCTGCCCGAACCTCATATTGGCTGAAGGAAGGGAAGGTCTTCCAAAACTCTTCTATGCAGGTGTTGGAATTATTATCTTTCATTTCCTGCTCAAAGTATCCAATAGAGAGGTAATCCCCTAGCTGAGCTTCGCCAGATACTGGCTTTATTTCACCTAAAATACTTCTCAATAAAGTTGTTTTACCAAGACCATTTGCACCAACCAAAGCAATCTTTTGTCCTCTTTCCATTTGAAGATTCAATGGCTTTGTAAGTGGCTCATCATAGCCAATCACCAAATCCTTCGTTTCAAAGACTACCTTACCGCTAGCACGGGATTCCTTAAATTTAAACTCAGGCTTTGGCTTATCCTTAGCCAATTCAATTACATCAATTTTATCAAGCTTCTTTTGTCTGGACATAGCCATATTTCTTGTAGAAACTCTAGCCTTATTTCTTGCAACGAAATCCTCTAATTCAGCAATCTCTTGCTGCTGCTTCTTATAAGCTGATTCCAACTGCTGCTTCTTCGCCTCATGTACCTGAAGGAAATTATCATAATCGCCAACATAACGATTCAATTGCTGATTTCCCATGTGATATATCAGGTTTATAACACTGTTTAGGAAGGGGATATCATGAGAAATTAGTATGAAAGCATTTTCATAATCGTTCAAATATCTCTTTAGCCATTCAATGTGCTGCTCATCTAGGTAGTTTGTAGGCTCATCCAGCAATAGTATGTCAGGTTTCTCTAACAAGAGCTTTGCCAATAGTACCTTTGTTCTTTGGCCTCCGCTTAGATCATTTACATCCTTATCTAAGCCAATGTCTGCCAAGCCAAGTCCTCTCGCAGTTTCTTCAACCTTGGCATCTATAATATAAAAATCGTTATGCTCAAGGATATCCTGAATTGTACCAGAGTCCTCCAATAACTGCTCCAATTCCTCTGGAGTCGCAACTGCCATTTTTTCAAAAATTTCATTCATTTCTTTTTCCATATCAAATAGATATTGGAAAGCACCTCGTAATACTTCTCTTATGGTCATTCCTTTTTCCAAGACAGTATGTTGGTCAAGATAACCAGCTCTTACACGCTTAGACCACTCAACAATTCCAGAATCAGGCTCAAGCTTACCAGTTACGATATTCATAAAGGTTGACTTTCCTTCACCATTGGCTCCAACCAAGCCTATATGCTCGCCCTTAAGAAGACGAAAGCTTACATCATTGAAAATCGCACGATCGCCAAAACCATGGCTCAAATTTTTAACATTTAAAATACTCATTTTTTCTTCCTTTCTATATAAAAAATTTATCAAAATTATCAATCCGTTTTAAAAAGCATACATTAATGATTATACTGAAGAATCATAATGTTTCAAAGCAAAACTTTAAAAATAACTTTAAAATTTAATATAATAGGTTATAGAATGTAGCAATATGCTGAATCTGCATATATTAATTAGTAGAAATGTTGTTTTGAAAAGAAATATGTAAAAAATTGCTATTCCCAAGGAAATAATGATTGAATGAGTGGTGTAATGAAGCAATGAAAGTTAGTATTATCATTCCTAGCTATAATGCTAGCGAAAGGCTCTATTATAATCTTCTGTATTTTAACATGCAGGAGTATCCAAGAGCAGATTTTGAGGTAATTGTAGTGAACAACGGATCAACAGATGACACGAGGGAAATGCTTTCAGACATTCATACTAACTATACATTGAATTCAATTTCCATCAATAAAAATATGGGAAGAGCCTTTGCTAGAAATTATGGAGTAAAGCGTGCAAAAGGGGATATCATTATATTTCATGACAGCGATATGATTGCTGAAGGTGCGTTCATCGCAAAACATTTAGAAGCCCATAGAAGTAGTAATATAGCAGTTTGTGGCCAAAGCTGGGAAAGAATTTACACGTATTATTATGAAGACTTTAAGGGGTATCTGAAAAGAAATATGTATCATCAGCTAGGAGAGGATCAGATTCTAGGGCTTAATCATCTTAGAGATAAGCAAGCATTGATATCTAAATCGCAGATTTTAAGTGGGGACTGCTTTCAAAGATCTTTTTATCTTGTTAAGATGTTTCAGGCAGAGCAGATTATATTAAATAACTATGGAAACAGCTTAAAGGGCTACTATTTTCCATGGAGCTTGCTTGTCACAAATAATTGCTCTTTAGAGAAGAGCTTGTTTTATAAGGTCGATGGGTTTGACAATAGCTATGTAGAATGGGGCTGTGAAGATCTGGACTTTGGATACAGACTCTATAAGAGTGGATGCAATTTTATCAAGGATAATGCTATTAGGAGTATTCACCAAGAACACCCTATCAGTTACATAGATAGAGGTGAGCAGAATATATTATATTTTACTAGGAAATATGAAAACATAGACTTGCTGCTATTCTATTATGGTTATTTCATTTCAGTTGATAAAACAACAGCAAATGAGATAATGAAGGAAATTGAAAAAATAGACAGTATGAAATATGGTTTTATCATAGAAATTTACAGAAAGCTTCTCATTGCATTAAGAAACAAGAATATTAGAGTGAATGCTTCTGAGAAAGATTGGTTTTATGAAATTAGAAAGTTGAAGACTGATATGATTTCCCAAATGGAAACCTTTCAAATACTTTATCATTCATTAAAGAATGAAGGCGTATCTGCCAACCTCATAAATTCCTTTGATTTGCTAATAAAGAAGGTATTTAATATCAATTTTGAGCATCTTAATTGACTTGAGATTTAGATAAAAGAATTTTTCAGGTAATAAGAACTTCCTTAAATGTGGGGTTCTTATTTTTTTATATATTTTCTTTCGTTTCCTTGGCGCAATGAGATATATAGGTTCTAATTCACAAAAAATTCTTTAACAAAAACACGGTTTGTACATATGTTGTAGTGAAAAGATTTTCAACTTATGAGATATAGGAGGGATAACTTGAAAGTAGTAATTCTTTGCGGTGGAAAAGGCTTAAGGATGAAAGAAGTTACTGGCGATGTTCCCAAACCCCTTGCTATGATAGGAAACAAACCAATATTATGGCATATTATGAAAACATATTATCATTATGGTTTTAATGAATTTGTACTGCTTTTGGGGTATAAAGGAGACAGAATTAAAGAGTACTTTATGGATTATGAATGGAAAAATAACAGTTTTCGATTAAAGGAAGATGGGCACTACGAATTACTAGAGCCATCAGAAAAGTGGAATATCACATTCTTAGATACCGGCTTGGATACCATGACTGGAGGAAGACTTCTCAGAGCAAAATCCTTATTGAAGGATGAAAGCTTTATGCTTACCTATGGTGATGGATTGGCTGATATCAATATAAACAAACTTGTAGATTTTCATATAGAAAATGGTAAGGTTGCCACTGTAACAGGTATCAATAAGTCAAATCAGTATGGGGTGTTAACAACTGAAAATAATATTGCCACTGAATTCATAGAAAAGCCGACTGATAATAATATCATAAATGGTGGTTTTTTTGTATTCAATCATGATGTTTTTGATTATTTAAGGGATGGAGACAAGTGTATTTTAGAAAGAGATCCATTGGTTCATCTTGTAGAGGATCGTCAGCTGGCAGTATACAACCACAATGGATTCTGGACTGCAATGGACACATATAAGGATATTATGGATGTAAACAAATTATGGGTAAAAGATGAAGCATTATGGAAGGTATGGTGAAACAATGAATAAGGAATTTTGGAGAAATAGAAATGTATTTATAACTGGTTGCTCAGGCTTTTTAGGTGGACACTTAACAAAGCTGTTAATCGATCATGGCGCCAATGTCACTGGCCTGATTAGAGACTTTACGCCTAAATCAGCTTTGTTTCATAATAAGGATTTAAACTTAAACCTTGTTTCTGGCTCCTTAGAGGACCTTGAGACATTAGAGCGAGTAATTGGTGAATATGAAATTGATACGGTGTTTCATATAGCTGCTCAAGCAATTGTCGGAATTGCAAATAGAAATCCAATTTCAACCTTTCAGGCAAACATCCTAGGAACATGGAATTTGCTTGAGGCATGCAGGAGAAGTCCTTTGGTAAAAAATATAGTCATTGCTTCTAGTGATAAGGCTTATGGAGATCAAGAGATTTTGCCCTATCATGAAGGTATGCCGCTTCAAGGAAGCCATCCTTATGATGTGTCAAAAAGCTGTGCGGATTTAATTGCACAAACATATTTTAAGACATATGGATTACCCCTATGCATTACTAGATGCGGTAATTTATTTGGCGGAGGGGATTTGAATTTCAATCGTATTGTTCCACATACCATTGAGTCAGTTATAAACAATAAAGCTCCAATAATACGAAGCGATGGAACCTTTATAAGAGATTATATTTATGTAGAGGATGCAGCCTTAGCGTATATGCTACTGGCAGAGAAAATGGAAGAACTCGATATATATGGAGAGGCTTTTAATTTTAGTAATGAAGTAAGGCTAACTGTATTGGATTTGGTAAACACAATCTTAAAGCAGATGGGCAGCGATCTAAAACCCAATATATTGAATCAAGTAAGTCATGAAATTAAAAATCAGTATTTGTCAGCAAAAAAGGCTAAAGAAATTTTAGATTGGAAGCCACAGTTTGATATTGAACAGGGAGTCGATAAAACAATAGCATGGTATAGAGAATACTTTAAGAACAATAAACTCTAGTGAAATAAGGTGAATATATGCCGCTGGATATAAAAGTAGAGCAATATTGTATGATCGTTTCAAAATTTAGAGTATATCAAGGGTTAGCCTTGTATTATTCCTTGAAAAAGACAGCAAATCAATTTAGTATCTATATACTTTGCATGGATAGTGAAGCATTAGAGTTTATGAATAAAATGGTCAAGGAAAATGCTACTATAATATCTATTAAATTACTCGAAGATGATTGTCTTTGCTCTCTTAAGCAGAATAGAGAATTAGATGAGTATTGCTGGACATTGAAGCCAGTTTTTTTAGAGTATTTACTAAGAACCTACAAAGAAATCAAAAGAATTACTTATTTAGATGCTGACTTATTCTTTTATTCGAATCCTGACAAAATTTTTGAATCCATCAATGGTTATTCTGTATTATTAAGCAGTCATGATTTTTCAACAGAGAATAAATCACTTGAAATGTACTGTGGAAGATTCAATTCAGGCTTGATAAGCTTCTGCAATAACATCGAGGGGTTGAGTTGCCTTAACTGGTGGAAAAATCATTGCTATAATCTTTGCAGCAAAGGATTTACGAACAACCAATTTGGAGACCAAAAGTATTTAGATCAGGTGCCTAAAAGATTTAAGTCATCTAAATTGATCAATTTACCGGGAGTAAATGTAGCTCCTTGGAACCACTCAAAGTATACCTTTAGCTGCAATGAAGATACAGTATTCATTAACAAAGCGAAATTGATTTGCTATCATTTTTCGGGATTTAGACTGGTTAGCCCTATGGAATTTTCATTAAGTTTTGGGTTTAAAACCTTGCCAAATCCGGTTATATATTTACCTTATTTAAAAATGATACAAAAAGCAATCATGGATTATCAAGAAAAAGAGCCTCTTGGTGGTGGTCGTTTCATGGAGGAAAATAATAATATGGTTGCTGCTATATATAAAATTAATATGTTCGACAATTCCAAGTGAAAGGTGTGTAGAGATAAATGTTAAATGGATTTTGTATAATTTTAAGCAAATACCGTTTGTACCAAGGCATAGCACTTTATCGCTCTTTGGTATATAATCACAATAATTTTAGAGCGTTTATTTTATGCGTAGATGATGAAGCATATCAAATGTGCATTTCAATGAACTTAGAGAATGCAATACTATTAAGAACTGATGAACTAACTGATGAGCGATTGGCTGTAATAAAACAAAATAGAAGACTGAACGAATATTGTTGGACTTTAAAGCCCTTCTTCTTAGAATATGTATTAAGTAAATATGAATACATTGATCATGCAGTATACCTTGATGCAGATATTTGCTTTTTTAGTGATCCGGCACCAATGTTTGAAAACAAGCATAATTACTGCGCTTTATTCTCAGAGCATGATTTTTTGGAAAAAGATAGTGAAGTTGAAAAAAATTGCGGAAAATACAACTCTGGTTTGGTTATTTTTAAGAACTGCAAAACCAGTCTTGATATTTTAAAGTGGTGGGAGGAGAAATGTATTGATTGGTGCTTTGATAGCATAGATGAAGGAAAGTTTGGTGATCAAAAGTATTTGGATCTCATACCTCGTTTATTCGAAGGGATCTATTCAATCTCTGCGCCAGGAGTTAATATTGCCCCATGGAATGAAGCAAAGTACCACTTTAGCAATAAGGCGGAAAAGGTATATGCCAATATGAATCAATTGATTTGCTATCATTATTGCGGTTTGCGATTACTAAACAATCATCAGTATGCATTGTTAATTGGTAGTCAAATTCCCAATTCTGTAATTCATACACCCTATACCTTGGTTGTACAACAGGTTATCTCTGACATAGAGAGAATATCTCCTAGCTTTGACGGTTTTTTTGTAGAGAGTCATTTTCATAACAGAGCTAAAATATATGAAATTGGCAGATAGGGAGATGGGAGAATGAGAACATTTCATTTCACTACCGTTGTTTCTATAGGTTATTTATATAAGTTTCTTGCGATGCAAGAATCTCTAAAGAATCATTGCAAAGATTACAGCTTATTTGCTCTTTGTGTAGACAGAGAAGTATATAAAGTTCTAAAAAGACTGCCTTTAAAAAATACCCTGTTATTAAAGGCAAGTGATTTTGAAAAGGATGCATTGGCTGTTGCGAAAAGCAATAGAAATTATCATGAATATTGCTGGACATTAAAACCGTTCATTTTGAATTATGTAATGAAAACATATAGAGATGCCCAGTACTTTGCCCATATTGATTCAGACCTATTCTTTTACTCAAATCCAGAACAAATTATTAAAGAGAATAGAGAGGCTGCATTGTTTTTGACTGATCATAATAATTCGGAGCATTTCATGCATTGCTATGAATCCTCCGGAATTTACAATACTGGTTTTGTATGCTGTAAAAACGATAGCTCAGCCTATTCAGCAGCTCAGTGGTGGTTGGATAAATGC
>JAQSYB010000081.1 GCA_029256365.1 Clostridia bacterium | reverse complement strand
GTTTCTAATAACAAACAAAAAATATGACATGCAATTCACTTACATGCCATATTTTTGAACATTTTAGCTATATGTGTTATCGTTATTCCTATTCTTTACCATATTTTCTATGTTCTCAATAAAGTTTGGTACCATATCAATTACTTTATCTATGGTATTGCTGTAAGCAACTGGCATCATTCTCAGCTGTCCATTTGATGAAGTCAAAAATCCAATCGGCATGATCGTTACACCGGCACCAGTACCTCCTGCAAATGGATAGCTATTGTCCAAAGCATCCTGATCTGCCTTTTCGTCATTTTTCTTGGACAAATCACCGCCTCCGGCTACAAAAGCATAGCATACTCTTGATATTGGTATTGCTATGGTGCCATCCTTGGTTTCAACCGGGTCGCCCACTACTGTGTTTACATCTATCATATTTTTTATGCTTTCCATTGTAGTCTTCATTAGATTCTCAACAGGTTGTTGCATAGAAACACATCCTTTGTACATTTTTAGCTGGCATTTAATTTTTCTTTTAATCCATGTTCAATTCTTTTTCGTTGAGCACGCCTTCTTAAAACCATTATTCCAGTATTTATAATATCTCCGAACTTAAATTTTATTATGCAACTGAATTCTGCCATAAATGTTTCTCGATCAAAATACGGCGTTATGGTGACATCCTTAATGGTAAACCGCAAATTATTTTGTAACAAAGCCAACAATGGACCTATAGCTGCCCAAGCAAAACCATACAAAATAGCAGCTAGGGCAGCATCGGACAGTCCATATTTCAATATAAAAGTGAATTCATATATTGCAAGTCTTTTCATCCAATAGTTTTTCATTTGGTGCAACAATTCCGGGTCATGATGAAAATACTTCTTTAAATTTTGAAAGTCTTCTACAGTAAAAATTTTGCTAACCTTTTTCCAAAGCTTGCTGGTTTTATTTGACTCAATCTTTGCTTTGTATTTTAAGGCTGGTTTGTTGTTTACAAAAACGATATCCAGCAGCGGCACCTCAAAATTTACATTCATGATTCCATATAAGGTTTTAATCTTAACAGAAATCATATCATCATTGTTTCTTCTAACTGTTTTTAATTTAATCCGAACAGGCATAAGATATAACAAAATTGATAGTAAGGCAACAAATATCAGAAGCATCATCAAGAACTTAAGCATAATTTTCCTCCGAATACAGAGTCTGTTTACTATGTATTTTTTCTCAAATTATAAAAATGATGCATGAGAAAAGCTATATTAAAAATAAATTTAATATAGCTTATAAAAGTGACATGCCAAACTGTTCATTATTCAAATGATTTTGCTCTCTTTATTTTATCGACTCCGAACTTCTCACGTATGCGGTCCATAGCTCTTTCAAGCTTTTCTTCCTTTTCATTTTTGTCTTCCAGTCCTAATTCATCAAAAAAAGACAGCTGTTCCATCTCAATTTCTTTGAAATTCGAAAGACCAATGCCCAATAAGCGAATCATGCGGGTGCCATCCCAGTTTTCCTTGATTAGTGCCATACCTGTCAGATAAATCTCTTTTGTCAAATAGGTGGCAGAGACTGTTTTTTGACGTGTAACGGACTGAAAGTCACTATATTTCAATACAATTGATATTGTTTTCCCTTTCAAGTTGTTTTGCCTAGCTTCGGTGCCTATTTCCTCTGCCAAATCCAAGAGTACTCTTTCAATAAGCTTGATATCAACTGTGTCTGCCGATAGTGTGGTTGATCTACTAATTGATTTACTATCATGATCTGTGGCAATGGTTACTGATGAATGATCAATGCCGTTGGCATGCTGATGCATCTCTATGCCTGCTTTGCCAAAATGCTTAGAAAGCAATGCTTTATCGAACTTTGCTAATTCACCAATTTTGTATATTCCCAACCGATGGAGCTTCTGCTCTGTTTGCTTCCCAATGCCATACATTTCTCTTATCGCCATAGGCCAAAGCTTTTCAGCAATATCTTTTACCCATATTTCAGTAATACCAAGGGGCTTTTTCACTTCGGAAGCCATTTTCGCTAGAAATTTATTCTCCGATATTCCGATGGAACACCATAATCCAAGCTCGCTTTGTATATTAGACATGATTTTTTGAGCTATTTCAACTGGCTCCCCAAATAAGGACTCACAGCCCGTCATATCAAGCCATGCTTCGTCAATACTATTTATTTGAATTACTGGAGTATATCGATTCAAAAGATTCATTACCATCTTGGACATCTTTTGGTAATAAGTATGATCCGGCGGAACAAAAAGAATATCTGGGCATAGTTTTTTTGCTTCATGGAGTACCATTGTCGTTTTGATCCCGAATTTTCTAGCTTCATAGTTGGCAGCTAAAATGATTCCCGAACGATTTTTAGGATCTCCTGCTACTGCAGCTGGTCTTCCTTTCAGCGCGGGATTCCTTACCATTTCACAGCTTATATAAAAAGCATTCATATCTACCAGGAAAATTACTTTTTTCATCATTTCTACACCACTTTTATTAATATTCTTGAACCAACGAATAAAAAGCCTTCCGCACTATGTAATTTCACAGAATGGGAAGGCTAATTTCAATCTTAAGATTCCTCTACTTCTTTCGCTTCCTGCAGCAGGGGCAGCTCTTGAAGATTTTTGAGTCCAAAAAGCTTAAGAAAGTTGTCTGTGGTACAGTATATCATTGGTCTGCCTGGTGAATCCAATCTTCCTGCTTCGAATATCAATTCTTTTTCCTGCAACCTCGATATACTGCTCTCTGACTTTACACCTCTGATAGAATCGATTTGTGCCTTGGTAATAGGCTGTTTATAAGCAACAATTGATAAGGTCTCCAATGCCGCTTGAGACAGCCCCTGTCTAGTCTGTGGCTTAACAAGTCTTTCAATATATTCATAGTGCTCCGGCCTGGTGCAAAACTGATAGCTGCTATTCACCTCAATGATTTGAATGCCTCTTTTTTCTTCGTTATAGATGTCAATCATCTGATTCACAATTTTTCTAACAGTGCTTTCATCAATACTTAGAACATGAGACAATTCTTTTAGGGACACTGCATCTCCAGCTACATATAGTAAGCCTTCAATAACGGATTTAATTTCTTTAATATCCATTTATATACCTCAGCTAATTTGTTTTTTTCGCTTTACTAATATTCTATCAAAGCTCATATTCTGCTCAACTGTAAGATGTTTTCGCTTTACAAGCTCTAATATAGCCAAAAAGGTCACAATAATTTCGTACTTATTTGCTTGCTCATTAAACAGCTCTTCAAAGTAGAAAACTGATTTGCTTACCAAAAGCCTTGTAATTTCTTTTATTTTATCGTCTACAGTATAGACTTCTCTGTGTATTTCTCTGACTTTGCGTTTAGAGCTCGTACTATTTTTTTGCAAAATAGTATTTAAGGTTTTTGCAAGCAAATCTGCTGATACCCCGGTAATTGATGTAAAATCAGATATATAATCCTCAATAGGCTCCGGAGTCTTATAAAAAACCTTTTCGTAAACAGCAAATTTATCTTTCAGCAGCAAAGTGAATTCCTTATATTTTTTGTATTCAATAAGCTTTTGTACAAGTTCTTCTCTGGGGTCAATTTCTTGATTGGAGTTGTCCTCCTTCTTAAGCTTTGGCAGAAGCATCTTTGATTTGATTTCAACCAATGTAGCCGCCATAACCAAGAACTCGCTGGCAACCTCCAAATCCATCTCTTGCATATAATCTAAGTACTCTAGGTATTGCTGTGCTATTTCTGATATTGGAATATCATATATATCAACTTCTGCTTTTTCTATTAAGTGCAGCAACAGGTCTAGAGGTCCTTCAAATTTTTCCAGCTTAAATTTAATAGACATGATAATCTACTCCAATTCCAGCATATTCATTTTTTCATATACCTCAGACATTGTTTGCTTTGCTATGATATTGGCTTTTGCTGTTCCTGTTCTTAGGATTTCAATAATTTTACTTTTGTCTTCTAATAGCTTGATTCTTTTTTCGTACATAGGTGCCATGAAAGCTATCATATTGTCAGCCAACTGTTTCTTACACTGTACGCAGCCAATTGTACCGGCTTTGCAGCTTTCCTCAACTTCCTGGACAATACCTGTTGAAAACACCTTGTGAAAGGCATAAACAGAACAAATATTTGGATTGCCTGGATCTGTTTTTCTGATTCTTTGCGGATCCGTTATCATTGTTTTTACTTTGTCTCTGATTATTTCTGGCGAATCAGAGATTGCTATTGTATTGTCATAGCTTTTGCTCATTTTTCTTCCATCAAGTCCAGGCAGCAGCTTAATTTGATTCATCTTTGCCTGCGGCTCAGGGAATGTCTCTCCATACATATAGTTAAACCTTCTGGCAATCTCTCTTGCCAACTCTAAATGAGGCAATTGATCTTCACCAACAGGGACAATTTCAGCTTTGTGTATCATGATGTCAGCAGCCTGCAAATTGGGGTAACCCAAAAAACCATAAGTGGCAATGTTTTTCTCTTTTAACTGCTGCAATTGATCCTTATAGGTAGGGCATCTTTCCAACCAGGAAAGCGGAACGATCATGGATAGCATCAAATGAAGCTCTGAAATCTCTTTTACGGCAGATTGAACGAAAATAGTAGATTTTTCAGGATCCAAACCTGCACTAATCCAATCTACTGCCATATTGATGATGTTTTCCTTCATGTCTTTTGTATCTTCATAGCCAGTTGTAAGGGCATGCCAGTCCACTATGGAGAAGAAACAGTCATAGTCATTCTGCAATCTAACCCAATTTTCCAAGGCTCCAAAATAGTTGCCTAAATGTAGATAACCCGTAGGTCTCATACCGCTCATTATTCTCTTTTTTATCATGTGTACCCCTCCATATTTGTGCTTCATTTCAATTAAAATTTCTACATATATATTGATTAAAGTAGTCCAAATAGATTAAACAAATAAAAGACGATATTGTCCAAAAATGTCATCAAAAATAAAACCGTTGGGTCTAAAATTAAATCTAGAACATTGGTAAATATCAATGCCAACAATATGAAGTAAGAGTATCTTTCGTATGCATACATCTTCATTTCAAGACTGTCAGGCAAAAAGCTAGCAAGTATTTTCGAACCATCCAAGGGAGGTATCGGTATTAAGTTAAAAACACATAATACAATATTTACAATAAACATTGCAGAAATAACGTTGTAAACTACTTCATTGTCATAACCCACTATATTATAGGCAACATATATAATAATTAATGTAATAAATGCAAGGAACAAATTCATCAATGGACCAGCCAATGAAACAATAATTGTTCCCACTCTTCTGTTCTTAAAGCTATAAGGATTAATTGGCACAGGCTTCGCCCAACCAAAGCCCGCAAGCAGCAATGTAAGAAATCCCAATGGATCGATATGCGCTCTTGGGTCTACTGTTAATCTACCAGCGTTTTTCGCGGTATCGTCTCCCATCCAATATGCTGCTAAGCCATGGGCAAACTCATGAAAGGATAGCCCAACAAATATTCCAGGTAAGTAGTAAAGCTTATCTATAAGCCAACTAAAATCATTCATTCCTAGCCTCCAAAAAAACATTTTCATGCACTTTAAAACTGATGCAGTCGAATTATGCATCATATTAGATTATAACATAAAATGTCAAAGCTCTGCAAAGTCATAATGAAAGGTAATGCAAATGCATTACCTTTCATATTTCACTACTTTAATTATTTGCTCCAAACCAATATTCAAATGATTTTCTCAAGTTTATGAAGAAGGATGATTTGTTTACATCACAGCTGGATACCAATGCAAACTTCGCAATCTCCTTACCATCCTTTAATAATATCATTTCACCAAGCTGCTGATCCTTTTTGATAGGAGCTACCAACATACTAGGTAATTTTATTTCCTTTGTGATACTCTTATCTTCACCCTTTTTAATCAATACACTTATCTCGTCATTGCTTACAACTTTTATATTTGTCATGTCTCCCTTAGATACTTGCGTTTCAGCTACCACGTCGCCTGCTTTGGCTACTGAGTAATTGGAATAGTTAGCAAACCCGTAATCCAATAGCTTTTTTGCTTCCTTTGTTCGAATCGGAACATCCGGAGCTCCCATTATGACGCTGATTAAGCGAAGGTTGTTTTTCTTAGCTGATAGAGATATACAATACATGGCTTGTCGAGTATAGCCAGTCTTGATGCCATCTATAAAGCCTTGATAAAAACGAACCATTTTATTTTTGTTTGTTAAGGATCTTAATACATCATTCTTTTTACCAATATGTACATCAACCATGTACTGAGAAATGTAATTAAAAATCTTATCATGCTTTACCAATGCTCTTGACATAAGCCCAATATCATAGGCCGAAGTTACATGACCATCTTCATGGAGTCCATTGGGATTCATAAAATTGGTATCATTCATTCCAAGTTCCTGTGCTCTTTTGTTCATTAATTTGACAAACTCTTCTTCGCTGCCTGATATGTACTCAGCCATTGCGATACAAGCATCATTTGCAGATTCTACAGCGATGCCCAACAGCAATTCGTGTACTGTTCTGACTTCACCAGCTTCCAGCAATAGCATAGTACCTTCGCTATTTTTGCTTTCTGCTTGCTTGCTAATCGTAACCTTATCCTCAAATGTAATTTTACCTGAGTCTACGGCTTCCATAATTAGTAGCATAGTCATTACTTTCGTTACACTGGCTGGAGGAAGCTTTTCATGTGGATTTTTTTCCACAATTACTTCACCAGATGCTGCATCAACCAATATGGCTGATTTGCAGTTAAGATCCATCTCATCAGCTTGAACGATTGTAATGTTTCCGAGTATTAATGCAAAGGATAAAAAGGCACACAAAATTTGTTTGGTTAATTTATTTAAGGTTAGCCTTCTCATAACAATCCTCCTATATATCATTTAAAATTATAGTTCCCGACTAGGAGATTTGTTATTCTTTATAAAGCTTCTTGCAATATGAGTTTAAATTTGCATAAATGTAAAAATATAGAAAAACAGCTTTATATTAATATAAAGCTGTTTTTTATTCAATACTTCTGGATGCCATCCTTATCAACCTTGCCAAATATCAAAGGTCTTCTCTGTGGAACCTCCAATGATAAGTCATAGGCCTTATGTAGCTTTTGTCTGCATTCTTCAAGCTTTGATAAATCATTAATATGAACTCTAGCAATGACATCACCCTTTGAAACGCTGTCTCCTACTTTTTTGACCAGTAGAATACCGACAGAATAATCGATAGGAGATTCCTTGGTCTCTCTTCCTGCCCCAATGACCAAAGCTGCTTTTCCAATTTCCTCTGCATTGATGCCATGTACATAGCCTTCTCTTTCTGCCAATATATCAACAATGTTTTTAGCCATCGGCAGTAATTCTAAGTTTTCTATCTGCAATACATTTCCATGCTGAGCAATTACCATATCCTTTAACTTTTGTACAGCTGAGCCATTGCCAATCGTAGCAAGCAGCAGCTTTTTCGCCTCTTCTATATCCGTTGTAAGCCCACCAAGCACCAGCATAGCTGCTCCCAATTCAGTACATAAATGCAGCAAGTCCTCTGGTCCATTGCCCTTAAGTGTTTCTATTGCCTCTTTTACTTCTAAAGAATTGCCGACAGCATAGCCTAGGGGCTCATTCATTTCTGTAATCAGTGCAATTACATTTCTATTGAGATTTGTCCCGATATCTACCATTTCCTTTGCCAAAACAAAGCT
>JAQSYB010000080.1 GCA_029256365.1 Clostridia bacterium | reverse complement strand
GAACGAATTTTCTTACGACAGCTTCAAATGCACCAGAACCTTGCTTTGATGGCCGTGGCTCTGGGGTGCAACAAAGCAAGCTTCCTCGAGGGTATTCCTCAAGGGCAAAGAAGCTTTACTCCACAAAATTATTCCTTATGCAAAGCGTTTGTGCTAGATTATTATTGCTTCTGTCATTCTGAACGCAGTGAAGAATCTTTCTTAATAAAGCCAATCGTTTTTCTATTCCTGTTAATTATAGTTTATCAATTTATTTGTAAATTATAGAAATATTATAGCACATTTTCGCCGAAACAAAAAAACAGTGTAAATAGTCCCCTTGAATGATAAACTAATTAGGTATATGAATGACGATGAACAAGGAGAAAATGAAATGGGAAAAATATTGGTATTGGCAGAAAAGCCTTCCGTAGGCAGAGATTTGGCAAAGGTGCTTCATTGCAATCAAGGTGGCAATGGGTGCTTGATTGGACCAAAATATATCGTAACTTGGGCATTGGGCCATTTGGTGACCTTGGCAGATCCCGAGGTCTATAATAATAAATATAAGGCATGGAATTTGGAGGATTTGCCTATGCTTCCCGGTAAAATGGAGCTGGCAGTTATCAAGGAAACCTCCAAGCAATACGGCATAGTACGCAATCTGATGAAGCAGCCTGATATAGACAGTCTTGTCATTGCAACAGATGCAGGTCGTGAAGGTGAATTGGTTGCTCGCTGGATTATTGAAAAAGCAGGCTTTAAAAAGCCAATTAAGCGCTTATGGATATCCTCACAGACAGACAAAGCCATTCAGGAAGGCTTCAACAGTCTAAAGCCAGGCAGAGATTATGAAAACCTGTATCAGGCAGCACAAAGCCGTGCAGAAGCAGATTGGCTTATCGGGTTAAATGTAACCCGTGCCCTGACCTGCAAGTACAATGCACAGCTGTCGGCAGGTAGAGTGCAGACCCCTACCTTGGCAATGATTGTACAAAGAGAAAATGAAATAAGAAGCTTTGTTCCCAAGGATTATTGGACCATTGAAGCAAAGGTCAATGGCTTCACATTATTCTGGCGTGACAAAAATAGCAATAACACGCAGCTTTTTGATAAGACAAAAGCAGAAACAATTACTCAGAGGCTTCAAGGTCAAACAGGCAATGTTGTTGATGTGAAAAAGGAAGGCAAAAGTGAGCCGCATCCTCTAGCATATGATTTGACAGAGCTGCAGCGGGATGCAAACAAACGCTATGGGTATTCTGCGAAGCAAACACTATCCATTATGCAGACCCTATATGAACGACATAAGGTACTTACTTATCCTAGAACAGACTCAAGACATATCACAACAGATATTGTCCCTACTCTGCCTGATAGATTAAAAAGCATAGCTGTTGGTCCCTATGCTGCAGCAGCGCAAGTACTGCTGCGCAACAAGATCAATACAACCAATCGTTTGGTGGACAACAGCAAGGTAAGTGATCACCACGCAATTATCCCTACTGAGCAGTCAGTAAATCTATCCTCCCTGAGCTTTGAGGAACGTAATATATTTGACTTGGTTGCAAAACGCTTTTTGGCTGTTTTGAGCCCAGCTTATCAATATGAGCAAACAACAGTTAAGGTAGAAGCTTCTGGAGAACAGCTCTATGCACGTGGAAAGGTGACTACAGCCATGGGCTGGAAGGCCATATATGATGATAAGAGCAGCTCTGAAGCCAACAATGATGAGGATAGAGAGCAATCCCTGCCCAGTGTTCAAAAAGGAGATAAACTAAAATTTGTATCCGTCCACTCCGTAAATCGAAAAACCAAACCGCCAGCAAGATACAACGAGGCAACCCTGCTCACTGCCATGGAGCATCCAGGCAAGTTTATAGATGATGCAGCCTTAAGAGAGGCTTTGGATAGAACCAGTGGTCTGGGAACCCCTGCTACAAGAGCGGACATTATAGAAAAGCTTTTCGGCACCTTTTATATTGAAAGAAAGGGCAAAGAGATACTCCCTACCGCAAAGGGTACGCAGTTGATAGGCTTGGCACCAGAGGAACTGCGTTCTGCAGAATTGACTGCAAAATGGGAACAGCAGCTACATGAAATAAGCAAGGGAAAAGCAGATGCAAAGGCTTTCATGACCCATATTCGAACCCATGCCTCAAAATTGGTTTCTGCTGTAATCGCCAGCAGTGAAGCCTACAAGCATGAAAACATGACCAGAGAACGCTGTCCTGAATGCAGCAAATATTTGTTGGAGGTCAAGGGCAAGAAGGGCAAAATGCTAGTCTGCTCTGACAGAGAATGTGGATATCGCAAGGGTGTTTCACAAGTATCCAATGCTCGCTGCCCAGAGTGTCATAAAAAAATGGAACTTAAGGGCGAAGGCGAAGGCAAAATATTTACCTGCAAATGCGGTTATCGCGAAAAGCTTTCCAGCTTTAGCAAAAGAATGGAATCCAAAAATGACAGCAGCGACAAGCGTACAGTAGCAAAATATATGCAGGAACAGAAAAAAGAAGAGCCTCTAAACGATACCATGGCAGATGCCTTAGCAAAATGGAAGGCAATGCAGGAGAAATAAGTAAAAGCAGTACTTGATAAAATTGTGCTGAAAATCAAAAAAAGTACAAAACAAAAAGTGGATGGATTTGGTATAACCAAGCCATCCACTTTCTTTCTTAGATGCTAAAATACATTATATGCTTAAATTCTGATAAGTTATACACATGGGGGTCTTGAAAAGGGGACATTCAATAATCTTAGCATTAATATCAAAAACATCATTTATTAATTTCTCAGTAATAATTTCTATGGGATTTCCTTCATCATATACTTTCCCATCTTTTATGGCTATTATATGATCTGCATATCTACATGCCAAGTTAATGTCGTGAAGTACCATAACGATTGTCCTACCTTCATGCTGATTAAGGTGCTTAAGCAAATCCAGCACTTCAATCTTATACTTTATATCCAGATGGTTAGTCGGCTCATCCAGTAAAATTATTTCTGTTTGCTGAGCTAGGGTCATTGCAATCCATACTCTTTGCTTTTGACCACCGGATAATTCAGAAAGCTTCTTATTCCTGATATCAGACAAGCCTGTCTTTTCCAAGGCATATTCAACTATATCTTCATCCTCTTTGCTCCACTGGCTAAACCAGCTTTGATAAGGGTATCTTCCTTGCTTTACAAGGTTAAACACGGTCAAATCAGAAGGTGCGTCAGGGGACTGAGTAAGAATCGCAAGCTCCTTTGCAATTTCCTTTGATGGCCTCTCAAATATATCCATGTCTCCAAGAGCCACTTTGCCGGATATTGGTTTTAATAATCTTGCCATTGTTTTTAACAGTGTAGACTTACCACAGCCATTACTACCAACTAATATCGTAATTTTATTTTTTGGTATCGTTACATTTATATCCTTAAGAACAATAAAGTCTCCATAACCAAGTGTTAAATTGCTAGTTGAAATATTCATTAAAATCCCCTCCTAAGAGCCCGCTGACTCTTGAACAATAGATAGACAAAAAACGGTGCACCAATACCTGCCGTAAATATTCCAACCGGAAGATCCAGAGGGAACAGCAGCGTTCGTGCTGCTATATCTGATAGCACTACTATGATGCCGCCTACGACAGCAGATAGCGGCAATACATTTCCAAAGCTTGAATTTGTCAGCTTTCTACATATGTGAGGAGCGATAAGCCCCACAAAGCCGATTCCGCCGCCTACAGCCACTGCTCCGCTTGCAAGTGCGGCACTAAGAATCATTAACTGGAAGCGCTTCTTTTCAACTGAGCTACCCAAACCGACTGCTATACCATCATCCAAGTTCTGAATATTAAGCTCTCTTGTATATATAAGAGTCACAATAAAAAGTACTAAGAACCAAGGAAACATAAGCTTAACATGAGTCCAGTTCGTCCCATATACCGTTCCGGTAATCCATAACTGTGCTTCTTTTATAAATACCACCGGTCCATTAATTATTAGTATCGATGTTATTGCTTTTGCAGCACCAGCCACAGCAATACCTATCATAATAAGCCTGTATGGCGTAACTCCTTTTTTGTATGCAAGCAGGTATACTATCAATACTGCTATAAAAGCACCTGCAAAAGCAAATACAGGCATATAAAAAATGCTGGTGGTCAGCCCATTGTTTTTTGGATCTGTAAACAATGTAAGAAACACCAAAGCCCCTACAGAACCGCTATCAGTTATACCTATGATGTTAGGTGCAGCCAGAGGATTTTTTACAACACCCTGAAGAATTGCTCCTGATAGACCTAGTGAAGTACCAACAAATAATGCAACCAACGTTCTCGGTAGTCTTATGGTATTTATAATAAGTGAATCACCACCGGTGCTGCCATCAAACAGTATCTGTATTACCCTAAATATAGAAATATACTTTTGTCCCATACTTAGACTAAGAAATACAGAAAATATGCAGACAAGAGCTGTAATAATTAATATCAATGCACTTCTTTTTTCATATATGAAGGACAATCGTCCCTTACGAGCAACTATTAAGCTATTCATTACTTATTTTCCGCCTTTCTTGCAATATATATAAAAAATGGGGTGCCGAGAATAGCTGTTACTGCTCCAACAGGAATTTCCTTTGGGAATATAATAAAGCGAGAAGCAACATCTGCTGATAACAGCAGTATAGCTCCCAGTACGATACTGTATGGTATTGCCCATTTAAATTCCGAACCTACTAAAAAGCGGGTAAAGTGGGGAATAATCAGCCCAACCAAGGCAATTGGACCTGCTACAGCCACTGAAGCACCGGCAAGTACAACTACAAGTAATATTATTTGCAGCTTCAGGAGCTCAATATTTAGCCCAAGACCCTTTGCTATTTCTTCCCCCAGTGAAAATAGATTTAGTCGTTTTGCAAGTAAAAAACAAATAACCCAACTGATTAGCATAATTGGAATTACCTTGAACAATGCATCCATGCTTCTACCTTCAACAGCGCCTGTAAGCCAAAACAGAACCTCTTCCATTGTTTTTTGGTCCTTATAAAGGACAATTTGAGTAAATGAAATAAAAATAGCAGATATAGCAGCTCCCGCTAGAGTTAAATCAAAGGTTTGTATAGTTCCTCTTATGCCTCCTGCTAGTGCATATACCAATAATACTGCTAAAGCTGCTCCAACAAATGAAAACAGCATCAAATAGTTTTGGGTTAGATTTGGGATAAAACTATATGCGAATACCATGAAAAATGCGGCACCTGAGTTTACTCCTAGTAAACCTGGAGAAGCCATTGGATTTTTTGTTAGTATCTGCATAAGCAAACCAGATACACTCAAGCTTGCACCTATAAAAAGAGCAGTAAGCGCTCTGGGCATTCGTGAGGTCATAATTACAATTTGTTCTATACTATCCGTGTAGTTGGAATACGTATTTACCAAATCATTAAAGTCAGTTTTTATATATCCCAATAGTAAACTTGCAAAAAAGAAAGCAATTAGCAAAAATATAAGTCCAATCAAAAACAGAAATTTCGACTTATTACTTTTTAATGTAAGTTCAGTAATTTTCCTATTAATCACATCATTCATCCTTTCAATGTTATCTTAAAGTCTTAGTTTAAAACCAATTATTTATTTCTTCTAAAAGTATAAATTATAAGAATAAACATGTCAATGAAAATGGTTATCATGTATAAATGAAAATCATTTGCATTTAAAAAACAGATGTGATAATATCTAGAATGTAAAATCAAATCTAAATAATAAGGAGAATCAAAATGAAAGCCAAAAGAATATTAGTTTTAATCACTGTACTAGCTCTATCAATTCTGTTAGCAGCATGTACGCAAACAAAACAAACAACAGATACACAAACTTCTACTGACACAAATATAACTACAAGGGTTATTGAACATGCAATGGGTCAGACAGAAATAATAGGTGAACCAAAGCGTATTGTTATATTGACTAACGAAGGTACAGAAGCATTACTAGAACTTGGAGTTAAACCCGTGGGTGCAGTAAGATCTTGGACAGGCAATCCTTGGTACAGTCATATTGATAAAGATATGGAAGGTGTTGAAAACTTAGGTGATGAAAGCCAAGTTAACATAGAAGCAATAGCAGCCTTAAGCCCTGACTTAATAATAGGCAATAAGATGAGACACGAGAAGATTTATGATCAACTTTCTCAAATAGCACCGACTGTGTATTCTAATACCTTAAGAGGCGAATGGAAAGAAAACTTTGCATTCTATGCAAATGTTTTGGGCAAAGATTCTGAAGGTAAGGAAGTAATTAAAAAGTTTGATGATAGAGCAGCTGAAATATCTAGTCTTGCCGGAGATAAGCTTAAGACTGAGCTATCCATTGTTAGATTTATGCCAGGTAAGACAAGAATTTATCTTGGAGATACCTTCTCTGGTAAAATTTTAAAGCAAATAGGTTTTGCTAGACCTGCAAGTCAGCAAAGTGAAGAGTTTACTGTCGAAATTGGCAAAGAAAGATTAAAAGAAGCAGATGGGCAAGTAATGTTCTATTTCACATATGAAACAGGAAATGGAGAAGGCTCAGCCAGAGAAAAAGAGTGGCTTGAGGACCCGATGTTTAAGACTTTAGATGTGGTTAAAAATAATAAGGTTTACAAGGTCGATGATGCAATTTGGAATACTGCGGGTGGAGTAAAAGCCGCAAATCTAATGCTAAACGATATTGAAAAATTCTTAAATTCAGATATATTCTAGTTGTAAAAAAGTGGATGGATTAGTTTTACTAATCCATCCACTTTTTTACAATGCCAAATCCTTCATTTGCGCTAGGGTATCAATGACTGCAAATATCAAAACCTTCGCCAGATTTGCTGTGGTATTGTCCAAGTCAAATCTTGGAGATACCTCAGCGATATCAAAGCTGACTGTTTTGTTTGACTTCAATATATATTTTATAAACTTCAATACCCCCTCAGGGTCTAAGCCTAAGGGCTGCGTAGCGCTTACTCCCGGTGCAAAAGCAGAGGAGAATACATCTGCGCATATGGTGATGTAAATGTGGTCATTGTGCTTTATAAAGTCATCCAGTCTCTCCAGCATGCTCCAGTTGTCACTGCTAATGATATCCTTTGCCAGTATATATTGTGCACCCAGTCTGTCCGCTGTTTTAAACAATTCGATTGTATTTCCGTGCTTTTGCACTCCCATGCAGAAATAGGAATACTTCAAACCCCTACTCTCACTTACATCGGCAATTTGTCGAAACATGGTGCCTGAGCTTCCGCCATTGGGATAGGGTCTCAAGTCGAAATGCGCATCAAAGTTTATTACGCCTATTTTAGGCTTTTGCTCTATTTTGCTTAGGTTGTTCAATATTCCCATATAATGTCCAAAGGCTACTTCATGGCCGCCTCCCAATACGATTGGAAAAAGCTTTAATTCCAAAAGCTTGTCCACTGCTATTGCAAGAAGCTTTTGGCTTTCCTCAAGATTTTCATCCTCGCAAAGTATATCCCCAGCATCAAATAGCTTCACTTCTTGCGTAAATCTACAGGGTAGATTTGCCAATGCTGCTCTAATATTTTGTGGTCCCTTGGCAGCACCCACTCTACCCAAATTCCTCTTAACACCTTCATCGCTGCAAAAGCCTATAAAAGCAATTCCCAGCTTCCCTGCATCAATATTCAAAGCCTTATCTCTCAAATCGATTCTCTGTACCCACTGATGCAGTCTAAAAGCATCATAGTTGGTTTCGCTGTCAATACGACCTGTCCATACATGTTCCCCAGTTACTCTATATCTTAAATCAAACATTATTTCCTCCAATA
>JAQSYB010000079.1 GCA_029256365.1 Clostridia bacterium | reverse complement strand
CTTATTTTCAACCACTGCTTCAAGATGCTTTACCAATTCAGCCAAATCACTCTTTAAGCTGTTAAGCAGCTCCCTTGATTGAATCAACTTGCCTGTAGCCGGAATTGCTAATGCTTGCTCGAGTTGTTGATTTATTGCTTGCAGTTTAGCCTCCAGATCATCTGTACTTTGACTCTCTGTCCCATCAGCTTTAAGTCCTTCCATCATTTGAATGAATTGCTGCAGCATTTCTATTACTGATTGAGCGGACTCTTCCATGCTTACATTTTCTTCAAGCTCTTGCCCTTCAGCTGGTTCTGCCTTAATGAGACTGCTTTCCTCTTCTTTTTCTGTTTGCTCCAAAGCTTCAACTGATGTTTCTTCCTTCATATTTGCCTTGATATTGCTGCCTGACATTGCCTTAGCAAACTTTTCTATCTTATTTTCAGTTGTACCTTGGGGATTTGCATCTACAGCTTTAGACTTTGATTGATTGTCATTGAAATTCGTTTTCTTTGCATAGTCTAACTCATTTCTAAAGCTTGCTTTTTCATTACCCAAAGTTTTGCTTGGAACATCAGATTTCTGCTTGAGCATACTGGTTTTTTGAACCATAGCCATGATGTCCATTGCGTTTTGCATCACTTCACCTCCTTATTAATTTTTGATTTCACTGCTATTCTATATTTTATTCTATAGCTGTCTGTGAGGGGATATCCTCCAGCAGCTGAGCAGCCTGTAATGGGTCCATAGCGGCTAGTATTTGTGATGCTTTTTCCTTTTTCATGTTGCGCAGTATTTGCACGACACTTTCTTTTGTCTCCATGCTGAGTAATATTTGAACAGCCTTGGAGGTTTCAATTTTTTCTAAATATGCTACCCGCTCTTGTACTTCAGTGATTCTTTCATCCATCTGTGCAGTTTTGCTGTTTAAATCAGCTTCCTTGGTCGCAAGCTCTGCTTCTTTGCTTTGCAGCGTCTTTTCTTTTTTTTCTAGTTCTTTTGTCTTTTCGTTTAACTGCTGCTCTTTAATCGCCAAATCCTTTTTCGCCAATTCCATATTTTCTTCTTCTATTTCTTCAGGTGTTTTGTTTTCAATTACTGGCTGCATAAGCTTGCCAATGATTGGAACGTCCACCACGTATTTTGCTAAATCATTTCTAAGTCCTGCAAAATTGAATATGAATATTGCTCCAAAAGCTATAATAAATGTAAGTAATATAATAATTAATATAAGTCCAAGGGTGCTTCTTTTCTTTTTGCCTTCAGCTGCAGCTTCTTTGTTGCCGGTTTTTTTAGAACTCTTATTTTGTGTTTGCTGCACTTGCTTTCCCTCCTGTTATTTATTGCTATGCTTAAAGGACACCAAATCGTCCACAAGCTTTTCTTCAATTTTCTGTTCTGCATATAAATACTTGCCGTAATCTATTTCCTTAAGTTTTTCCATAATCTTTCTATTTTGAACTGCTTCTACAAGTTTGTGTCTGCATATTTCTTTGTATTCTTCCGCCATATTTTTACTGACGACTTGATTGGAAATGCTGTGTTTATAGTAGCTTTTGAACTGCTCCTGCAATAGCAGTTCTTTTACTGACATTCCATTCGACACTGCTATTTCAATTTTTTCACACATACTATACATTTCGGCATTTAACTGCTCTAACTTTAGCTTTTCTTTGTCGAATCTTTGCGATGCAACTCCAAATTCATTTTTTTTATCTTTTTCTATATTTTCTTTTAGCTTGAGTATATTTTGAAGTTTAAATTTATATCCTGCCATAAGTATTCTCCTTATGCAATAATATTCTTCATATTAGCCCGTACCTCGTCTATTTCAAACTTTTCGTGGGTTTCTTGTCTCAAGAATTTGTTGATAGCCTCAATCTTTTCAATAGCAGCATCAATGTTCTTATTGCTGCCACGAGAATATGCCCCTATATTAATCAAATCTTCTGCTTCTTTATATACTGCCATTAGATTCTTTATTTCATTTGAATACATTTTTTGCTCATCATCAATAATATTAGGCATTACTCTGCTAATACTGGCCAACACATCAACTGCAGGATAATGATTTTTATTTGCCAGACTTCTTGACAATACAATATGCCCATCAAGTATACCTCTTGCGGTATCTGCTACTGGTTCGTTCATGTCGTCTCCGTCTACTAGCACCGTATACATTCCAGTGATGGAACCAACATCAGAAGTTCCAGCTCTTTCTAGAAGTTTTGGCATGATGGCAAAAACAGAAGGAGTATAACCCCTGGAAACAGGCGGCTCTCCAACAGCCAGTCCCACTTCTCTCTGTGCCATGGCGTATCTTGTTAAAGAGTCCATCAAAAGCATAACATCGTTTCCTTGATCTCTAAAAAACTCTGCTATAGAAGTTGCAAGCTGAGCCGCTTTTAATCTTACCAGTGCGGGTTGGTCAGATGTCGCTACTACTACGACCGATCTTGCCAAACCTTCCGCCTGCAAGTCATTTTCAATAAACTCTCGGACTTCTCTTCCTCGCTCACCAATCAACGCTATGACATTGACATCTGCCTTTGTATTTCTTGCGATCATACCCATTAGCGTACTTTTCCCAACACCACTACCTGCAAAAATACCCACTCTTTGTCCTTTACCAATTGTGAGCAGCCCATCAATGCATTTAATGCCAAGAGGCAGCACATCAGTTATCATTTTTCTGGTCAAAGGATTGGGAGGGGTATTTTCTACAGGATAAAAATGTTTGCTATCAATTATTTTCTTTTCATCTATGGGATTGCCTAAGCCATCTAGTATTCTGCCTAGCAAGCTGTTGTCTACCTTGACCTTCAATGAATTACCCGTTGCTTCTACTTTACTGCCTGGACCAATTCCATTCATATCACCAAGTGGCATTAAGCTTACGATATTGTTTTTAAAGCCTACTACTTCAGCAACAATTGGATTTTGATTTTTCAAGGGATATATATGGCAGATTTCTCCCAAATTAACAGCTGGCCCCAATGATTCTATGGTTAAGCCGACAACCTGTGATACTCTGCCAGAATACTTCACAAAATCTTGAGTTGATATTATATTTTTATATTTTCTATAATTAATCAAAATATCACTCATTTCTAATTAAATATTCAAAGGCTTTTCGAATCTCTTTAAATTGTACATTTATACCTGAATTTATCTCACCTGAAGAGGTCTCGACAATGCAGCTGCCGTGAGCCAATGCTTTGTCACAACAAATTTCCAAGTCGTTTATCCCCTCTGTCAGCATGATAATCTTATCTTTGTTTTCATTTACATAGTCAAAATCTTGATCAGATACTCTAATGACCAATTTCTCTTTAAAAGCGCATTTGGCAATTGCCTGTTTAATTAAGGACAATATTACATCATGATTTTGAGTAAGCTCGTCTCCTATAACTTTTCTTGCTATATCGAGAACCATTTCCATCAACTCTGCCTCTGCATCCTTATACATTTGATTGCTTCTTTCTTCAAGCAATCGTTTAAGTTCTGCAGCCTGTTGAATGATTGCTTCTGCTTGATTCACTCCTTCAGCAAAGCCTGCATGATGGCCTTCGTTGTAGCCTCGCTCCGCTGAGTCAGATTGAATCCTTTCACATTCTTGCTGTGCTTCTTCTAGTATCTTTTGAGCTTCGGCATTCGCTTCCTCAATGATTCTAAGATACATATTTTTCGCATCATCAATAATGTTGTTTGCTGCTTCTTCAACATTTTCATTTTGCAATTCGTCAATAGGAAATACTTCTTCAACCTTCATTATTACAGGAGTATTTGACTTGATATGTTTAGGAGTTCCAATCTTTACATAGTTGGATTTAAAAATCCTAGACAATTATTTCATCTCCTCCACCTCTGGAAATTACGATTTCTCCTGCATCTTCTAGCTTTCTGATTACATTTACAATCTTCTGCTGTGCCTCTTCTACATCCCTTAGTCTTACTGGGCCCATATAATCCATGTCTTCCTTTATCATTTCTGCCAAACGTTTAGACATGTTAGAGAATACAGCTTTTTGAACATCTTCACTTGCACTCTTAGCCGCAAGCGCCCAATCTCCATTTTCCACTTCTCTGATAACTCTTTGTATGGATCTGCTGTCCAAAGTGATAATATCTTCGAAAATAAACATTCTCTTTCTAATTTGCTCTGCCAAATCGGTATCTTGTACTTCTAGTGATTCCATAATATATTTTTCCGTTCCTCTGTCTACAGAGTTCAATATATCAACAATTGCAGAAAGTCCCCCTGCCATTGTATAGTCCTGAGTAACCATTGAGGATAACTTTCGTTCTAGAACCCTCTCTATTTCCTTTATGATATCAGGTGAGGTTCTATCCATAATCGCAATTCTTCTAGCTACATCTGCCTGTTTATCCTGTGGCAACGCAGACACTATAGTCGCAGCCTGCTGAGGCTTTAAATATGCTAATATAAGTGCAATGGTTTGTGGATGCTCTCCTTGAATAAAGTTTAGTATTTGACTTGGATCCGCTTTTCTTACAAAATCAAAAGGTCTAACCTGCAAGGAGGCTGTAAGTTTATTGATTACATCAAGGGCCTTTTGTCCACCGAGAGCTCTTTCCAGTATCTCTTTTGCATATGCAATACCACCTTCTGATATATACTCCTGGGCAAGGCAGACTTGATAAAACTCATTTAAAATTGATTCCTTCTCCTCTGGTGATACCGTCCTCATGTTGGCAATTTCCAAAGTTAATTGCTCTATGTCTTCTTCCTTTAAATGCTTAAAGATTTGGGCAGACTTCTCTGGCCCAAGGGTTATGAGGAGTATAGCTGCTTTTTGACGGCCATTTAGTCCGCCTTTTCCTACTCTAGACATAATAAATCACCCCTAATCCTCGCTTAACCAAGTCTTTAGTAATTGAGCAACTTGCTCTGGCTTTTGACCAACGAATTTCTCAAGCTTTTTCTTTAATTCATTCTTATCATCAAATTCAATATCCTGTACCATCATACCGTCGTTTTTACCATTCGTCATCATCATGCCATTTTCCATCAGTAAGTCCTCATCGTTATTTTTTCTTCTTCTAAGAAGTATAAACAATGAGCCCCCAAGTATTAATACCGCTGCCAAAGCAGTACCAATCATTACAAAGCTTTCATTTCTTTTTTGAATCGCTTCCTGCTTCATTTGTTCAGCAATGGTATCCTTTAGGCTTGTATCAAAATTCATCACCTTAATGCTGATATTATCTGCTACGGCCAATGCCTGCGTATTGAAGCCTTGGGTTGCATGATTCACCAATTCCTTTACGTCCTGCTGCAGCAAATCTATATCAGCAAGGACCTCTTCCTTCAGGCTGTCTTTATTTATAATAACTGCAATTGTAAGTGCTTCAATGTTGCCTTGCTCCATTACAATTTGCTTTTTGATTTCATTTATTTCATAGTTTACTACTGAGCTTGCTTCTGTATATTGTGCTTTTGAGGTATCTGTCTCTACATATTGAGTAATGTCTGAATTTGAATCAGTGCCTGGCACTCCACCGTCCCCAGCATCTACCCATTCTTTTTTTATGTCCTGCATGTTTCTGACGATACCTGCATTGTTTTCAGCATCTGGAGCTATAAACTCCGTAGAATTAATCGCTTCACTGTCAAAATTCAATTTAACCGCTGCAGTTACTTCTACATTGTTTGGCCCGAATACTTTTTGAAGGAACTTTTTGATTGAGCCTTCAAGTCGTACTTTTACACTCTCAGTCATGTCAAGATTAGAACCTACTGCGCTGTTTGGATCATCCTGCTGCTCTAATAATGCTCTTCCTGATTCATCAATGATTTCTATATTCTCTGGTTTTAGGCCTTTCACGCTGCGGGCTACGTATTTCGCAATACCGCTTACCTGCTTCGCATCAAGGGTCTCTGCACCATTTTTCATTTTAATGATTATTCCAGCAGTAGAATCTGTAATGGTTTCTTGCAAAATATTAACGTCATCCGGAATATACAATTCAACACTTGCCCATTCCACACCCTTCAGTGCTTTTAGTCCACGCTCGATGTCGTTTTCTTTTTGTGTTAAATATCGATGTGTCTTATCAGCTGTGGTTTCAAACATGGAAGGTGTATTTGCTTCCGGTATCACACCCTCATCATCTATTACTCCATCTGCAGCCAATTGTACACGGAGCTCACTTGCTTTGCCTTCAGGCACATATACCGTAGTGCCCTCTACTTTTGTCTTAACTCCTAATTCTTTCAATGTCGCATTTACTTGTCCAGCACTAGCCTGACTTAAATCATAATATAACGGCTCGAACTTTGTACGACTAGTAAAGAAAACAACACTGGCGATTAATATAACTGATAGCAACCCTGCTATGATTATTCTTATACGATGTCCTTTTTCAAGGCCACCCCACATCTCATTAAAACTGCTTTTCATTTTATTAAAAAGTTCGCCCATTTAAACACCTCTTTCGTTATTATAAAGGCTTTGAGTAATTTTAAAGGTGCCTTTATTGAAATGCATTTGGTCAAATTTGTACATGGAATATCCTATCACCCTATGCATTATTAAATAGGCATACGCATAATCTCTTGATATGCATCTAGTACCTTGTTTCTAATTTGCATTGTAAACTGCATCGCTACACTGGCTTTTTCAGAAGCAATCATAACTTGTTGAATATTATCTGTAAGTCCCAATGCCAAGGACTCATTTAGCTTCTCAGATTCTATCTGTAAGCCATTGACCTGCTGTATTGCGCTGTTTAGGAACTCTCCGAAGGATAAACCTTTTGTGCTGCTATCACTAGTATTAAGGCCTTTTTGAATATTATTTTGAATACTTTGAATAGATGTTTCGATTTTCATAATTCTCCTCCTGCACTTTTATTCCGTTCCTCTTATCCTCTACCTATTTCTAATGCTTTCATAGCAATACTTTTTGTTGTATTCAGAGCCGTTACATTGGCTTCATAGGCTCTACTTGCCGTAATCATATTTACCATTTCAGTCATTACGTCTACATTTGGCATTTTAACATATCCCTTTTCGTCAGCATCAGGATGTCCAGGTTCGTACACTAGCTTAAAGGGAGATTGGTCTTCGGTTATACTTTTTACCTTTACTCCGCCGCCTATCATACTTTTGCTGGCATCACTCAAATACTGGCTAAAGGGTACGTTTCCGTTTGCGCCCTCAAAAACCACAACTTGTCTTCTATAGGGAGTACCATTGGCTGTTCTAGTTGTATTTGCGTTAGCGATATTTTTTGAAATAACATCCATTCTCAGCTTCTCAGCTGTCAAACCAGATGCGCTTACACTAATTGAATTTAAAAAGCCCATTAACTATCTTCTCCCTTCATTTATTGCAGACTTAATATTTCCAAACTGCCTGCTTATTTGATTTACAAGTGCATTATATTTGATTGTATTTTTGGCAAGCTCTGCCATTTCTACATCGATATCCACGTTATTCCCATCTTTACGAACAGAGGTAAATGGGTTCTGTATGATTTCTGGGGCTGGTATACTTCTAATATCATTGCCTATTGGAAGAAATTTCGAATCCTTGTTTAAGCTCCCAATTCGGAATTCTGAGACTGCACTTGCCATATGGTCCTCAAAACGCACATAGGACTTCTTATAACCAGGAGTATTTACATTTGCAATGTTATTAGAGATTACTTCATTCTTCATCCAAGCCGCATCCAATGCTTTTTCTAAAACAGCAGTCTATATTTATACATAATTTTCTATAATTCACTACCAAATTTCTATATTCGACAATAAATTATCATTTCCTTTTTATACTAAATGTTTTTTCAACAAATTATTATAAAATAAGTAATTAAATGTGCTATTTCAATAAAATAATCGATATTTATACATGGTTTATTATACAAAAAATTTTGTATCTTAGCAAAGGTACATATTTACACTAAAATTGCAATCATAAAAAAATCCAGACACAATTTTAGTGCCTGGATTTTTTTATCTTAGTTTTTTATCTCAGTTTTTTTAATTCATCCATTAGTTTGTCATTTAATATTTTAATATGTGTTCCCTTCATTCCCAGGGATCTTGATTCTATAACACCTGCACTTTCGAACTTTCTTAATGCATTTACTATTACAGATCTGGTAATTCCAACTTTATCAGCGATCTTGCTTGCTATTAACAAGCCTTCTGTACCTTCTAGTTCTTTAAAAATATGCTCAACAGCTTCCAGCTCTGAATAGGATAGTGTGCCGATTGCCATTTGGACAACGGCTTTCTTGCGTGCTTGCTCTTCTATTTCTTCTTGCTTGGATCTTAATATTTCCATTCCTATCACAGTAGCACCATACTCTGCTAGCACCAAATCTCCCTCAGAAAATGAAGTGTTGTACTTACCGATTATCAGAGTTCCTAGTCTTTCTCCGCTGCCGAAGATTGGAACCACTGTAGAATACTTCGTGCCCATGCTGCATTTTTCACTATCGGACAGCACACACAAGTTTTCTTCGCTTTTAATGTTCTCTCTGGTTTCTGTTATGGAAAGCAGATTATTGTTATAGTCCTCTGGGAACTTTTTATCTGCTAGAATTTCGTTCTTAAGGAAATCACATTCCTCTGCACTGCCTAAGGCATAGCCCAAAACTCTTCCCTTTCGACTTAATGTATATACATTTGCTTCTAATACCTCACTTAGTGCCTTGCATAAATCACTAAACAGCACATGCTGTGTACTGAAGGATTGTAATACCTTACTTACCTTCCTCATTTTTTCTATTAATGTATAGCTCATAGCTTCCTCCTTAGTTTCTCTCATTTATTTTTTCTAAATAATATATTGGTTGAAATCCTTCTTTTTCACATTTTCCTGCATTGCATTTCTTACATATTCCTTGTTGATAGAAACCA
>JAQSYB010000078.1 GCA_029256365.1 Clostridia bacterium | reverse complement strand
GTGAATGTCAAGCTGACCTTAATCATATTTGCATTTATCCCTTTTATGATGACCTTTGCATATTATTACAACAGAAAAATGCGTTCGGTATTCAAACGCAATAGACAAAAAATTGCGGATGTAAATGCACAGCTAGAGGACAGCATAGCAGGGATTCGAGTGGTAAAATCCTTCTCAAACGAAGAGCTTGAGAAAGCAAAGTTTGGAGTAGGAAATCAAGAGTTCTTAGATACCAAAAGAGAAAGCTATTATTATATGGGTAAATTCTTCAGCGGCATTAGGCTGTTTGATGGAATTATATATATTGCAGTTGCAATTATTGGTACACTGTTTATCAAGGCAGGAGAAATACGAAGCGTAGATTTGGTAACTTATTTGCTTTACATCAATACACTGCTGATGCCTATTAGGAAGCTGATTGATTTCACAGAGCAGTTCCAACGAGGGATGACTGGCTTCGAAAGGTTTTTGGAGATTATGGATACTGAGCCTGATATTCAGGATAAGGAAGACAGCGTAGAGCTGAAGGATGTAAAGGGGATGGTGACCTTTGACAATGTTTCCTTCAAATATGACGAAGGTGTCCATGTGCTCAAAGGAATTGACCTGAAGCTAAATCCCGGTGAGACTGTGGCTTTGGTAGGACCCTCCGGAGGAGGCAAGTCAACTCTTTGCAGTCTAATCCCGAGATTCTATGAAGCAACAGAAGGAAGCATTAAGGTTGACAATATAGATGTAAGGGATATTAAACTGGAATCCTTGAGAAAAAGCATCGGAATTGTGCAGCAGGATGTTTATCTTTTTGCAGGCACCATAATGGAAAACATTAGATACGGCAAACCAAATGCAAGTGATGAAGAGGTTATTGAAGCGGCAATAAAGGCAAATGCCCATGAATTTATAGAAGCCTTTGAGAAAACCTATGAAACCTATGTAGGCGAGAGAGGCGTTAAGCTTTCCGGAGGACAGAAGCAGAGAATTAGTATAGCCAGAGCATTTCTGAAGAATCCACCAATATTAATTTTGGATGAAGCGACTTCTTCTCTAGACAATCAAAGTGAAAAAATAGTACAGCAGAGCTTAGAGCAGCTTGCGAATAATAGAACCACCTTTATCATTGCACATAGGTTATCAACCATCAGGAAGGCAAAGAACATATTGGTGCTTACGGACAATGGCATAGAGGAAACAGGGAGCCATGAGGAGCTGCTTCAAAACAATGGTATATATGCATCCTTGTATCATGCGCAGTTTGAAGGAAAAGAAGGGCTAAGTGATTTGAATATGGGATAAAAAAATAACCGGGGATTAAAACCTCGGTTATTTTATTAAATATTATAAAGGAGAAGAACGTTTATGAATAGCTTAAGCAATCTAATAATAGATTCTTACAAATTTAATAGAATATATATCACATAATAACAGGTCATCTGTTTCTATTTCATTTATTATGATATAACTGATACCAACATCTGTAAGGGTTCCTTCTCTATCTATCAGCATATTTGTACCAATTAAAAACTCAATTTTTACTCTTTTGCCAATTTGAGTAGTAAGCCAGCCTTGCGTGTATTGTATATCCATGATAGGGAGTTCGCCTTGCTGATCCATACCAAGAGGGACTGATCCAATACTTGTTGGCATTGATCCAGAAGTAGTACCAGGCATAGGAACACCATCTGTAGCACCAACAACTGTGCCCATTGGTAATATTGGTTGTATTGGCTGCATTGGCATTGTAGGCATTTGGTTAAATGAGGGTTGCTGTGCTGCAGGATTAAAAGGCATTTGGTAGCCCATATTCTGCATGTTATCCATTTGATTTAAATTCATTGTGTTCATATCCGGTTGTCTAAAATATTCATAAGGGTAATTGTACATAGTAATCTCCTTTCAGCTATATAAAAATTTTTATGTTAGATAATATGAATTTGTAGGATTATAGAAGCAGTGGTCTACTATTCTGGTGACATAAAATCCATTGCCGTTTCTAGGGAAGTTTCCCGGACAGCTAGGATTAAAAGGGTTGAAATACCAGAGTGAATAACCTGTAGTTGGGAATCTATTGCCAGAGATTGCCCAATCTGCTACCATATAGTGTATTTGTTCTGGGGGGTTAGCCCAGATTGTTTGTGGATTTGGTTGTCCTCTCAGTACAGAAGTCATGCAATCAAATTGGCCTGCTTGGTTTAATATCCTTCTGATACTGCCTTGACCAATTCTTTGATACTCTCCATTGGGTACTCGGACTCTATTCATAATAACGTTGGCAACGGCTTTCATGCCATTTTCCCCTTCTCCACCTGCCTCACAACGGATAACTCTAGCAAGTAATTCTCTTTCAGAAAAAGCCACTTATTCCCACCTCGCACACAGTGATATTACATAATATGTATTTATAAGCGTTTTGACACATATTTTTATTTTATTGCTGTAAAAGTGTAGTGATAGATAAAACTATTTTGGTATACTAGTATTAAAATGAATCCTCCGGAGGTTGGTATTGTGCAAAGGAAAGTATTGGGTAAGACAATTGATCAATGGGTAGAGGAAACACCTATCATAGCAGATATGATAGACTATAAGCCTGTTTTTTGGCTAAATGACAGCATTGAGGATTGGGAAGAGACAACATACAATAATCTGGAACTGTCATGGAAGGATGTATTAGAGGCAGAGGAGAGATGGATTCGATTTGCGCCTTTAATCGCTAAGCTTTTTCCGGAAACGGAACCGCAAAGTGGTATCATTGAGTCTCGATTGCAGGAGCTGCCACATATGAAAGAGGCAATAAATAACAACTATAAGGTAGCAATACAAGGCAGACTGTTTTTAAAATGCGATAATGCTTTGCCTGTTGCTGGCTCGATAAAGGCTAGAGGCGGCATATATGAGGTATTGAAGCATGCAGAGCAGCTGGCAATGAACAATAATATCTTAAAGGAAGATCAGGATTACTCTATACTTGCAGATAAGGAAGCAAGAGAATTCTTCTCAGGGTATTCCCTAGCAGTTGGTTCTACAGGCAATCTAGGCTTAAGCATAGGAATAATGGGAGCAGCCTTAGGTTTCAAGGTAACAGTACATATGTCAGCTGATGCCAAACAGTGGAAGAAGGATTTGCTGCGAAGCAAAGGCGTAAGTGTAGTTGAATATGAATCAGACTACAGCAAGGCAGTGGAAGAGGGAAGGCGTCTGGCCATGCTGGATCCGATGTGCCATTTCGTTGATGATGAGCATTCAAAGGATTTATTCCTTGGCTATAGTGCAGCCGCGATCAGACTAAAACGCCAATTAGATGAGAATAACATAAAGATTGACAAGCAAAATCCATTGTTTGTATATTTGCCCTGTGGAGTGGGAGGGGCGCCAGGGGGGATATGCTTTGGTTTGAAGCAAATCTTTAGAGATGCAGTGCAATGCTTCTTTGTTGAGCCCACACATTCGCCCTGCATGCTGCTTGGTCTTTCAACAAAGGAAAATGATCAGGTCAGTGTACAGGATTTTGGAATAGACAACGTAACAGAAGGGGATGGTCTTGCTGTAGGCAGGGCTTCGGGCTTTGTTGGCAAGGTCATGGAAAAGCTGTTAAGTGGGGTATACACCATAGAGGATGATGAGCTCTATCGTTTATTGGCTTTGCTAAAAGATAGTGAAGGAATTGAAATAGAGCCTTCAGCAGCTGCCTCCTTAAAGGGGCCGGTGGCATTGATCAATGCAAAAGCGGGAATCGATTATGCTGGACACAATGCCACGCATATCGCATGGGCAACTGGCGGCTCCTTTGTGCCTGAAGATATGAAGAGAGACTTCTACGAAAAGGGCAAAAGACTATTGGAACTGTAGAACAGATTTCCTTAATAAAATAGAGATGACCAAGGTCATCTCTATTTATGTTCATTTATGTATTTTTCTAATATCCTATCATATTCGATTCGTACGCTCTTTACAATTTCATTGTTTGCTGAATCCAATTGATGTTCTTCTATGCTTGCTATTGGAAGCAGCTTTGGGGAAGTCCCTGTAATAAATGCACCCTCAGCATAGTCCAGCATTGAGAAAGGGATAGGCTGCTCAATAATCTCCAAATTTAAGCTGCGGCAAGCCTCTATAATGTATTTTCTTGTTATGCCAATTAGTACATCCTCTGCAGGAGAGGTATAGATCTTTCCATGTACTAGGAAGAATAGGTTTGAACGGCTGCCCTCTGTAATTTCGCCTCTGCTGTTTAATAGTAGAGCCTCATAGGCGTTGCATTCCTTGAGCTTTTGATTTATCATTACTCTCAGCTCATTATTGATTATCTTTGCATTTGGATTGTCTCGCTCTGCATGAACTAGGATTGTATGTATTCCTTGGAAATATTGATCCTCTGAGGGATAACTGCTTTTTATAAAACACATGATATAATCAGGAATATCTTTTTCCAGATTATAAACAATCAGCTTAATATTCTTTTCTGGTTGATGGTTGAGCTGTATGAGTCTTTTTATATCAGCTGTTATATTGGGAATAATTTCTGTCAAATTGGAGTCCAGTGATTCAGCAGACCGCTGCAGTCTCACCATGTGATCCTCAATAAATAGTGGGACACCCTTAATTACTCTGATCACTTCATAAACCGAGGGCTGTATCATTTGATGATCAAAGTTGCTTGTTTCAAATTCACGGCCATTGCTTATAAAGTAATCCTCAATAATTTCTTTGTTCATATAATGCACCATCCTATAATAATAAACATAATATGAGCCGATATAATATGAAATACGTTTAAGACCCAAATTCTTTACCTAATATATTATATCAAATTAACAAATACATTTGCATATAAATTATTTTGCGAATTTCGCATCAATGTAAGAAGGTTTTTTTTATCGTTAAACATGGTAAATAAAGTATAAAATAAGGGGTGTTGAAATTGGTTAGCAACTTTGAAATATTACTTAGACTGGCACTAGCTTGTCTTTTAGGTGGGTTAATCGGTATTGAGCGGGAGCGAAACAGGCAGCCTGCAGGCTTAAGAACCCATATACTTGTATGCATTGGTGCAACGCTAGTCATGCTTTGCAATATATTCTTATTTGAGAAATATAGATTTGTTGCGAATATCGATCCTGCCAGATTGGGTGCCCAGGTCATAAGCGGCATAGGATTTTTGGGAGCGGGTACAATTATAAAAGAAGGCTTAAGCGTGAGAGGCTTGACGACGGCAGCTAGCCTATGGGTAGTAGGCTGCTTGGGTGTAGCAATTGGCTTAGGTTTTTATGCTGGAGCAATTGTAACAACATCCTTTATACTGATCATACTTATGATTTTTTCAAAATTAGGTTATTTGGTTTATGGGAAGGGTGGGAAAACCCTTATCATAATAAAATCGATTAATGCAGAAGGTCGGCTAAACATGATTAGCAAAAAATTAGATGAGTTTGAATTGCATGCAAGTGATATTTCAGTTGAGCCTGCTGAGGATAATCTGATTGCTCTAAGAGTAAAGGTAACAATCACGAAGGATGTTTCAAGCATAAAAATTATGGAGGAGCTTTATAAGCTTGAAGGCATTAAATACGTGCAAATACTCGAATAAGTATGCTATAATATCTATGCTATTTTATTTTTTATTGGGAGGGTATTTGTTTGAAAAAATTTGATTTGTTATGGGCCGGAATTTTGTTGGCCATTGTAGCTTTCTTAGCAGTGGAGAATACAAGACACTGGTTTGAAGCTACTACATCAGCACATCCTTATATGATGGCTTTTGTAAAGTATTCAGTACTTGCAACTATGGGTGAACTATTGGCCTTAAGAATTTTACTTGGAGATTGGAAAATCCCAGTGGGCTTTATTCACAGAGTTATTATCTGGGGAATTCTAGGTATGTCCTTTGTAGTGGTATTCAAGGTGTTCAACCAAGGAGTAATAGGTGCACAGAAGGCTCATTTGCTACCTTCCTTAGAAGCAGGCTTTGGAGCGGCACTTTTGGTTTCATTCTTAACAAGTGCATTAATGAACCTTATATTTGCCCCAACCTTTATGGCACTTCATAGAGTTACGGACACATTTATAGACTTAGGGGAAGGCAAATTAAGCAAAATCTTCAGTGTGAAGCTAAAGGATGTAGTAGCAAAAATTGACTGGAACGGCTTTATAGGCTTTGTCGTTGTAAAAACGATTCCTATATTCTGGATACCAGCACACTCCATCACCTTCATGCTGCCAGAAAACTACAGACTGATCTATGCCGCATTCCTATCTATAGCTTTGGGCGGTATATTGGCATTTTCAAAGAAGAAAGCAGCAAAAGCCGCGTAATCGCGGCTTTTTTTTTATTTTGGAATGCAATGATACAATATATAGCGGTATATAGCCGTATATAGATGCAATAGCCGTATATAGACGCAATAGCCGTATATAGACGCAATAGCCGTATATAGACGCAATAGCTGTATATAGCCGCAATAGCTGTATATAGCCGCAAATAGCCGCAAATAGCCGCAATAGCCGCAAAAGCGAAAGGTGTTGTATCTGGTACAAGGATACTCGATTTGTTTTGTACTGATCTACTCATAATGTGGCAAAAGTTCTACCGCCTCAAAACTGACCTCCTGTCAGTTGAGGCGCTGTTGGCATGCGTGCCAACAATTACGAACTTTTGCTCACATTACTCGTAGAGTACAAATACAAACCGAGTAATTGTACCCTATACAAGCACCTTTCTCTTTTGCTATGTGACGCACTCGATTTAATGAGTATTGATACAACATTCTTTCTCTACGCTACACCCTGGACGCACCAATTCACTTCTTCGACAAATACATGTTCCCCTTCATGGTAAACCTCCAGGGCATATCCACATATTCCTCCGCATAGTCAATGTTGATGCGAGGGGAGGCTTCTATTTCAAAATCCTGATATCCATCATCATACACATAGATATCATCAACTCCATTGCTACTACATAAATCAATTTTATTCTGTTCCTTGCCCAAATCCATTGCAATGCAAAGCTTGCCAGGGCCATTTGTCAAATCCTTGATTTGCTTCTTGCTAAGGTCAGTATAGACTTTGTTGAAGCGTCTCATTGCCATAAAATCCAAATTTTCCACTGGCTCCAAAGCTCGAATCAGTGCAGCTTGAGGAGTACCCTGCTTTTCGGTGACAATATTAAAGCATTGATACATGCCATATATGGTGAATATATAGCTGTAGCCTCCTTGGTTGTACATAACCTCTACTCTAGGGGTCATTTTGCCGCCATAAGAATGTGCTGCTTTGTCCTCAGGTCCCAGATATGCCTCCGTTTCAACGATTCTTCCGGCTACTGTATAATTCTTTGTTTGGTGTACCAGAACCTTGCCCAAAAGCTCTTTTGATACAGTAATTGTATCTCTTTTGTAGAAATCCCTATCAAGAACTTTCATTTTTCCTCCAATAAATATAATGATTAAACTTATTATAAATCATTAAACAAAATTTTACACAATTCATGCAATGTTATATAATTTTTATAGAAGAAATGAATCATTGAAGGGTGGGAGAATACATGCAGGACCATAAAAAAATCAACGTGGCTGACAAAGAAACCTTTTATAAGATATTAAATGTAAAGCTGGAAGGGCTGCTGGCAAGTGAAAGCAATTGGTTGGCCAATCTATCCAATGCAGCTGCACATTTATATACCAATTTGGAGATGATAAACTGGGCAGGCTTTTATTTCCTAAATGAGGGAGAATTAATCTTAGGTCCATTTCAAGGAAAAACAGCGTGCACTCGCATAAAAATAGGCAAGGGAGTTTGCGGTACAGCGGTAGCTCAAAAAACAACACAGCTAGTGCCTGATGTACATCTGTTTCCTGGACACATTGCCTGTGACTGTGCATCAAACTCAGAAATTGTTGTGCCGATTATCAA
>JAQSYB010000313.1 GCA_029256365.1 Clostridia bacterium | reverse complement strand
TGATATTATAAATTTAGTATTTTCAACAAAAGGAGGAAATAAAATGAAAAACATTGAGATGGTTTGCAACGAAGCAGTTGAATGGATAAAAGAAAAAGTGAACAATGCAGGGGCAAAGGGTATTGTATTGGGCATGTCTGGCGGCATTGACTCAGCTGTAGTAGCAGCACTAGTAAAGAGAGCTTTTCCTGATAATAGTTTTTGTGTTACGATGCCATGCTATAGCAATCCTATAGATGAGCAGCATGCGAAGCTTGCAGCAGATGCCATAGGAATGGAAATGAAAACCGTTGTTTTAAATGAGGCATTTGATACAATGAAAAAGCTTGTTGGAGCAAAGGATACTGATCCCAAGCTGGCAATAGCAAATATAAAATCAAGACTCCGAATGATAACTTTATACTATTATGCTGGTTCAAATAATTACTTAGTAGCTGGTACAGGCAATCGTAGTGAGCTTACAATAGGATATTTCACGAAATACGGTGACGGTGGTTCTGATATGCTGCCTATAGCAAGCTTTGTAAAAAAGGAAGTCAGAGCATTGGCGGAGTATTTGGGTGTTCCCGATATAATTATTACAAAACCTCCAACGGCTGGCTTATGGGAAGATCAATCAGATGAGATTGAAATGGGAATGACCTATGAGCAGCTGGACAATTATATTCTAACGGGAGAAGGCATTGAAGACGTAAAATGCAAAGTGGATATGATGAACAAGCGCAGTGAGCACAAGAGAGTACCTATACCTACATTTGTACCATCTGAAAAACAGTAATTTGCAGACAAAGAACCTTTGTGATAAAATGTTTGTGTTATTATCATAAAATGATCTTTATTTACAATAGAGGAGGATACATATGTCTGGACACTCAAAATGGGCGAATATAAAGCATAGAAAAGGAAGACAGGATGCACTAAGAGGCAAAATCTTTACCAAAATAGGAAAAGAAATTGCTATAGCAGCAAAGGATGGAGCTGATCTTTCTACCAATAGAAAGCTTGCTGATATCGTAGCAAAGGCAAAGTCCAATAATATGCCCAATGATACCATTGCAAGGGCAATTAAGAAGGGCTCCGGCGAAATGGAAGGCATCACCTATGAGGAAATGACCTACGAGGGTTATGGTCCAAGTGGTATTGCTGTTATTGTGAAAACACTTACAGAAAACAAAAATAGAACAGCAGCAAATGTAAGACATATATTTGATAAAAATGGAGGCAGCTTAGGCACACTGGGTTGTGTATCCTTTATGTTTGATGAAAAGGGGCTTATTATCGTTGAGAAAACGGATAAGATTCAAGAAGAAGAGCTTATGATGCTAGCTCTTGACTGTGGAGCCGATGACTTTGCAGTACAGGAGGATTCATTTGAAATATATACTGCTCCTGAAAGCTTCTCAGATGTAAGACAAAAGCTTGAACCTCAAACAACTGTAGAGGTTACAGATGATGAGGTCATCAAGAAGTTTACAAAAATGCAGGATATGTTTGATGATGACGATGACGTTCAAGACGTTTATCACAATGCAGAAATGCCTGAGGAAGAGTAAGACTAGCGGTTGGTTTATTAAAAAACACCACCTTATATAATATTTATATAAGATGGTGTTTTTATGTGAACAAATACTGCATTAAGCAGCAAGTTGAGAAAAAATTACTAATTTTACTTGCTTTATTTGATTAACGATAAAGGTATTCTATAAATTAGCATAAATATAATAGCCATAATAAATGTAATAAGCCAAGCAGTCATTGGTTTATAATGATGAACCAATAATATTGTAAACATACCGATGTTGAATAGCATGGAGGAGAATAATGTCCAATTATTATGATATTCGATACCCTTTACCAAATATAAAATACACTCAATAATAGTAAAGCAAACAACCCATTTTATTACATACAATATTTTGCCTTTCACATCCCTAGGAACATGAAATAAATATACCAATACAATAGCAGGATATATGATAAATATCCAAGTAAAGCCAATGATTGTATGAGGTATGTATATACTAAGTGTAGATTTATGGATCCATAGGGACATATTATGATATACAGAATTCACTATCAAATCAAAAAAGCCAAAATATAATATTGTTGAGTAATATTTTCTCCAATTACGCCAATCTCCCCATTTAAAGGCAATTATAATTGAAGCGATTATTAAGATAAAATGCATTCAATCAGCTCCTTGGTAAGAACATCGTTCATGTATTAGTATTAGCAGGTAAGGTAGGTACAAAATACAAAAAAGAATAGACTTTATTTAATTAACGAATACTATATTTGAAAAAAATCAAAGAATTGACAAAGGAGAGAAGATTATGAACTACATAGAAGAAATACTAGAGACGCAAGGCTCTGAAGAAGAAAAATTTTATGCAATAGCAGACAAAATTGTAGAAAAAGAAGCAGAAAACAGTTTTAATAGCTTAAAGGTTGAAGAAAAAAATATTTTTATAATAGATACTCTATTAGAGGAAATTAATAATGGCGGGTTGGATGAATACTTTTTCAACACCAAAAGCAAATATTGTGATGATACAATAAATGTACTAAAGATGATTGGACAGCATGAGTTTGCAGAAATAATCAATCAAGCATCTATCATTTACAATGGAGATGCTGAAGATGAAGATAAATTTGATTTACTGAATGAGTTTGATGAAAAGATATATGGGCAAGTAGACTTCGAAGCATTATACAAAGCCTGCCTGCAGTATTTGAAAAGCTACAAACAAAAGTTCAATTAGGGTATAGATCGAGACGTACTTAAAGTATGTCTTTTTCTTATTTTTGCTATAAAGGAGAAAGCAATATGAAACTTAAGCCAATACAGCTTGCTATTTTGCTGATACAAATCGCGGCTATACTATTGAATCTTTATGGGGTATTTATTAAAGGTGTGCAGGACTATGGTGCCCATATCATAGCAATTTTTTTGATTGCCACCATGATGATGTTGAGCATCAAGTCATGGAAAAGCTGCAATACAAAACCATTTTGATTGGTACAATATGCTGGGTTAACTTAATACTTGTAAAATGTTATAATAAATAGATAAAATATATAAGTAATACAATTTGATTTCAATTTGAATGTGGAGGGTTATAGATGAAAAAGGTGGTTTCTGTTTTACTGGTGTTTGTTTTAGTTCTTGGTGTTTGTTTTAGTTCTTAGCTTCACTGCTGCAGCACCAAGAAATGAGTTGGGTTTTAATGATGTTCCTATGGGACATTTTTTTGAGGAATATATAAACAAGCTGAAGGAGCTGAATATAACCAATGGTATTGGCAATGGTGCTTTTGGCTTCAATAAAGAGATAACCAGGGCTGAATTTCTAACCTTCTTGGTACGACTTCAAGGTTTAGAGCTGGACAAGTCTTCGAATACTGAGATGTTTAAAGATGTAAAAACTACGGATTGGTTTTATTCTTATGTGAATATGGGAATGAAAAACAAAACCATAGTAAAAAACGATTATTTTGATAACAGCTTTCAGCCCAATAAAGCAATTACAAGAGAAGAAATGGCTGTTATGATAGTACGAGCTATGGAATATGATTATTTGGCTGCACAACTAAGCAATCAAACTTCGCAGTTCAAGGATGTGGTAAAACGCAAGGGATATATTGAACTGGCGAAGGACCTAGGAATAATCAATGGTAGAAGCAAAGATGTTTTTGATCCTGCTGCCAAAGCGACCAAACAGGAAGCTGCTGCAATGTTGATTAGAATGTATAACAACTATCATTATAAATTGGATACCATGAATGGCTTTTATGCGATAAAGTCCTTCAATCAAATTGATAAAATGCAAAGCTTTGACACCATGAGTTTTGGCTGGAGTCGCTTGGACTTAAATGAAAGCACGCAACAAATAGAACTGACAACGAAGCAGAAAAATGGAGGCCATCCTTTTTATTTGCCAGAAGATTTTCAGTTGGCAGTAAATAATGTGAATACCGGTGATGCAGACAAATATTTGATGGTATTCGGCTCAAACGAAGATACAGTTCATATCAATGGAAAAGATGAAAGACTGGTATCGCTTCTGATAAATAACGAGGCAGCAGTAGATAAGCTGATAGGTGATATCAGTGCTCTTACAAATCATATAAGTGATGGAAGTGTATCAACACAATTTGATGGTGTGGTTATAGATTTTGAAGGCTTGCGAGACAATGGCGTGGACAAGGTAAGCTTTGTAAATTTCCTTCAAAAACTTAATGTTCAGTTGGATTTAAATGGGAAGAAGCTATTGGTTTGCATCAACCCTGCAAGAGAAGCAGGTCAACCATATTATAATGGTTATGACTTTGCAGCCATCGGAAATTTAGCAGACTTTGTTGTGCTGATGGCTCATGATTATGACTCTAAGAAAATTAGCAGTCAGGAAATGATGTATTTCAAAGGGGAAACACCTTTGGCGCCAATTAAAGATATCTACTTTGCAATTAAATATGCACTAAATGGTGGTGCAGGAGTACCTAAGGAAAAGCTCCTATTGCAAATTAGCTTTTCTTCTTCTCAATGGCAGTTTAAAAATGGTGCATTATTGAATAGCACACCATATAATCCGGAATATGCAAAAATAATCAATCGTATGAAGGACCCGAATACAACAACGAAAAGCATACAGTATTCAGAAGCCTACCAATCTCCATACCTAACCTATGAAGCTGAGGGTGTAAGCAATATCATCTGGTATGAAGATGAAAGAAGTGTAGCTGCTAAGATTAAATTAGCCAAAATGTTTGGAATAGAAGGTTTGTCATTTTGGCGTCTGGGAACAATACCAGATTTCTCAGCTCAAGAGGATGATAG
>JAQSYB010000077.1 GCA_029256365.1 Clostridia bacterium | reverse complement strand
AGGGCCCATGCTCTATGACATGAACAGACTTTATCCCTTTGCAGCGGCAGCTGTCATGATGCTGCTTGCTTTGTTTATTCTTATAAAAACAATAAAAGAGCCGGAAAAGCCTGCTTTGGAGGAAAAAGAGCATACAGGGATTATAAAAGCTTTTTATGAGGTGATTACCAATCAAGACAAAAGTGCTCTGTTTCTATTAATAGCCATATTTTTATGGTTTGTTGCATATCAAGGCGTGGAAGCATTGTTTACCTTATATGGACTGAAGTATCTGGGATTGAAGGAAAGTGCGTCTGCATTTTTGTTATCTTTTTTTTCACTGACATTTCTGTTGTTTGCGATACCAAGCGGCTTTGTTGCAACAAAAATAGGAAGAAAAAAGACCATTATGACAGGGATCATTGGGCTATTAATTGTATTTATGCTGATCACCTTCTTTAGGAGTACAACTTATATAGCAATACTCTTGGGAGTAGGAGGCATATTTTGGGCTTTGATTAATATCAATTCCTATCCAATGGTAGTGGAAATGACCAGTGAGAACAAGATTGGAGCCTATACAGGACTTTATTATTTTTTCTCATCCTTGGCTGCCATCACAGGGCCACCCCTTCTGGGCTTTATCATAGACTATGTTGGTTATGGCTCTTTGTTTTTAATCTCAGTATCCTTCCTGCTCATGGCATTGATTACCATGACATTTGTTAAAAAAGGAGAAAGCGAAAAAACAGTGATACAGGAGAAGCAGCTTTAAGTTATTGTAATATTAAGGTATAATTTTGGAATGAATAATATTAAGATGAAACATAAGATAAGGAGATTACAAATGATAGGAATAATCGGAGCAATGAAGGAAGAAGTGGATGCCATATTATCCTTGATGCAGGAGACAGAGAAGATAGAACACTATGGAGTTAAGTTCTATACAGGTACGATAAATGGGAAAGGCTGTATTGTGAGTAAGTCTGGTGTGGGGAAAGTAAATGCCGCTAGAAGCACGCAAATTATGATTGATAAATTTAATCCTTCCTGTGTCATTAATATTGGCTCTGCAGGGGCTTTGGAGCCTGTTCTGGAAATAGGAGATATCGTCATTTCCGACAACTGCATACAGCACGATGTGGATATCACGGCCTTTGGCCATCCGAAGGGCTATATCGCAGGGGTAAGATATATTCAAGCTGACCTAGGGCTTGTTGAGCAGTGTAAAAAGGCCATTGAGCAGTCAGTAAATAACAAATACAAAACTTATATTGGTACTGTTGCCAGCGGAGATCAATTTATATCCTCCCAGGAGCTCAAGGAGCAAATACACAAGGATTTCAATGCATGGTGCGTTGAGATGGAGGGGGCAGCCATCGCCCATGTCTGTCATTTGTGTGAGATGCCTTTTGTAGTGATAAGATCGATTTCTGATAAATCCACCAAGGGCAATGCAATTGAATTCAGGGAGTTTTTGAAGCTGTCAGCAGACAGATGTGCACACTTTGTGGATATATTTACAAAGCAAGTATAACTGCAGGGAGATATCGGAATAGTAATAAGGACATGGATGAATATTCAAATACTTGACAGATATACCCATCAGATATTATACTTTAGGAAATTCAATATGATAAATGCTGTGAAGAGGAAGAGTAAACAGATTGGTATTTTAGAGAGCCGACGTGGGTGGAAATTCGGTATATAGACTGTTGAAGGAAGCCTTGGAGCATAGGCTGAAAGATGGAGTAAGCTTAGGTAGCCCAACCTTAATGGGTTTGAGTGGGTGCAGAATCGTTTTAAAATCTGCATCAATTTAGGTGGTAACACGGAAGTCAGACCTTTCGTCCTATTTGGATGATGGGTCTTTTATTTTTGTAATAAAGAGAAAAGGATGATGAAAAATGAGTCAACACAAACAATTGTCAGATTTACTATTTCCCCAGATTGATAAGGATGCTGCGTATTATGAAAATCTTTACCCTCAGAGAAATTTGCCAGAAGGGGCTAAGGTAACAAGATTTGCACCTAGTCCAACGGGCTACCTTCACACCGGTGCATTGTATGCTGCAATGATACCTGAGAGATTGGCACATCAAAGCAAGGGCGTGTTTTTCCTAAGAATAGAGGATACAGACAAGAAGCGAGAATTAGAAGGCGGCGTAATGGAGATCATCAGCGCCTTAAAAAGCTTTGATGTTATTTTCGATGAAGGTATGACAGGTGAAAACAGCGAGAAGGGCATATATGGTCCATATAAGCAAAGTGAAAGAAAAGAAATATACCAAGCTTTTGCAAAGATTTTGGTAGAAAAGGATTTGGCATATCCTTGCTTTTGCAGTGAAGAAGAGTTAAATGAGATTCGGGCAAAGCAGGAAGAACGAAAGGAAAATCCAGGCTATTATGGGCAATATGCAAAGCATAGAAATGCTTCCTTTGAAGAAGTAAAGGCGGAACTTGAAAAGGGCAAGGGCTTTGTTTTAAGATTGAAGTCTCCTGGAAAACCAGAAAACAGAATCACAATTGATGATTTAATAAAGGGCATTGTAGAAATGCCTGAAAATGATCAGGATATTGTGCTTCTGAAATCAGACGGGATACCTACTTACCACTTTGCCCATGCAATAGATGATCATCTCATGAGGACTACCCATGTTATTAGAGGGGATGAGTGGTTGTCCTCTGCACCAATACATGTTCAGCTTTTTGAAATACTAGGCTGGGAAAAGCCTCGTTTTGCTCATGTATCACCCGTGCTTAAGATGGATGGCACTTCAAAGAGGAAGCTTAGTAAGAGAAAAGACCCAGAAGCGGCGGTCAGCTATTATCACGAAGTAGGATATCCAACGGAGTCTGTTCGAGAGTATTTATTGAATCTGATCAATTCCAACTATGAAGAGTGGAGAATGGCAAACCCAACTGCGCCAAATACAGAGTTTACAGTTGATTTGGCGAAGATGGGAACAAGCGGTGCATTGTTTGACTTGGTGAAGCTGACAGATATCAGCAAGGATAGAGTAGCACTCATGAGTGCTGATCAGGTTTATGACATGACCTTAGCTTGGGCTGAGCAGTATGATGCAGAGCTGGCAGAGCAAATGAAAACCAATGAGGCATATGCCAGAGCAATTCTTGGAATAGAAAGAGGCGTAGAAAAGCCAAGGAAGGACATCGCGAAGTGGTCAGATGTAAGAGGCTATATGAGCTATTTCTATGACAATTGGTTTGAAGAGCTTACCAAGGAGGGCTATGAATTCCCTGAGAACCTTCCCAATGATGATGTATTGGCGGTACTTGAAGCCTATAAGAATACCTATAACAAAGCAGACGATAAGGATACTTGGTTTGAAAGAGCCAAGGCTGCAGCAGAGGGCTTAGGCTTTGCAAGAGATGCCAAGACCTACAAGAAGGACAAAGAAAGCTTCAAGGGTCATATAGGCGATTTTATGAGTGTAATCAGAGTGGCCATATCAGGTCGTAAAAATACCCCTGATCTTTATGAGCTTTTGGATATCATGGGTGAGGAAAGATTACAAGCCAGATTTGAAAAGGCTATCAAAAGCATATAACTGAGTAAAGAGTGATGCAGCGTAATTGCATCACTCTTCTTATTTGAAAACTTCTTTTTTTGGTGCCAGGCACCACAAAACAAAGTTTTCAAGCGAATACATATAGAATAAAATATAGCGATATGGTAGTATTTTCAATATAACGTTTTATTATGGAGGTAGCAATGGATTTAGAGCTAATAAAACAGAGGGCTTTTGAAAACCTAGGCAAACGCAAAGCGCATACACATAGGGAAACTGGCTTTATCTACTATCATGGCGCGAGAGTTGCTAATTTGGTAATTAATCTAAGGAAGCTTGTTCTTCCTGAAGATAGATCTATGGATGAAATACTACAGGCGGCAGCATATTTCCATGACATTGCAAAGGGTATAGAGCCTCACAGCAAATATGGTGCAGTGTTGGTGAAAGAAATACTTCAGGATCTTTGTACTGCAGAGGAATTGGAGCAGATAGCAGAGTTAATAAGCTGTCATGCCCATAGAAAGATAAGAAAATATAATAGCTATGAGATGCTTCTGCAGGATGCAGATTTGCTGGATCATTTCGGCACCATAGAGCTGTGGATGAACTTTTGCTACTCAGCGATAGATGACAAAAACATCGATTTTTCATTATATTATTATGACACTGAATTTAAACAGATTGCAGATAAAAACAGGTCCCTTTTAAATTTCGGCGTATCAGAGAAAATATTCGATGAAAAACTGCAGTTTGTACATGATTTTGTGAAGAGGATGAAAATTGAAAATATAGGTGATATAGTAGATTTTGAGTAAAGGAAGTGCTGAGAATGAATGGTGGGACAATCATAGCAAGACAAAACAGATACATGAGGACCTTTAAAAATGCCAAAGCGACAAGTCCAGAAAAAGCAAAAAGCCTAAAGAAATTGGGCATTGCTCACATGGGCGTTTTTTCCAGGATGGAAAAGGCAGGAGTTTTTGTTCAAACAGAAGAAGATAAATATTATATGGATATCATCCAGGCTGAAAGCTTTATTGCAAAACGAGCTGGATACGCAAGAATTGCATTGGGGCTTGTGGTATTCGCGGTGATTACTGTTTACTTGATAAAGGGATGGATATAAGACTGTAAAACAGGAATGGTTGATCATTCACAGGAGGATTTCGCAATGAGAAATAAGAAGCCAATTTTAGTACTAATGATTGTCGTTATGTTGCTGCAGCTTATGATAATACCTGTGGTAGATGCCGATGAAGCAGATTATTATAGAACCATAGAGCCTAAGAGCTATAAGCTTAAAAATGTTTTTCGGCTTATCAATACCGGAGCAAATGAAGCAAGCTCAGTAAAGGCCACAGTCTTGGTAGGGGCAGTCAGCAACTCACCTTATCAGCAAAATATCAGCTATAAGGTCACACCATGGCCTAAGTATACTTATGTGGATTCCTCCGGAAATATTTTCGCTGAAATAAGTATAGATCATATTAAGGCTAAGGAAACAAAAACGATTACGATAGAAAAAGAAGTGATTAACAGCGGAATATCTTATTCTAAGGAACTATACAGTATGGAAGCTGATTACACGGCATTTAAAGAGGAAATAAACAATCATCAATATTTCGAATCCGGCATTAAGGTAGAGACAGGTGCGCAGGAGATTATAGCAAAGGCATCTGAATTTGATACAGGCAAAACAAAGGTGGAGCTGGCAAGGTCAATATATGACTTTGTAAATACCTATATCACCTATGATTTGAATCCCAAATACGCCAACAAAGGAGCCTTAAGTGCCATTGAGACCGCTAGAGGCGTATGTGATGAGTATGCGACGTTATTTGCTGCAATAAGCAGGGTGTTGAATTTGCCGGCTAGAGTAGTGACGGGCAGTTGGATAGATGAGCCCTTGGTGCAGGGCAGCTGGAATGATGTTTCCGACAAAGCCCATGCTTGGGCAGAGTTTTACTTGCCAATGGTGGGCTGGATACCCGTAGAACCGACGTTTATATATACCTACAATGGAGTGAGAACCCCAAACTATGATTATTTTGCCAACTTAAAAACCGATGAAATACATTTCATCAATGGTTATCAGCGAAATGATCTGAAAAGTGATATTAGCATCAGCTATTCTTATTATAAGCCTACAAATGTAGACATAGAAATTGGACAGCAAGCCGTCATGCCTGTAAAAGGCTTTTCTGAAGCGGATGCTTTTACGGATATTGACAGCAGCTGGGCGAAAGATTACGTAAATGAGCTGTACAATCAAGGAATACTTTTTGCCAAGGAGCCTGCGCTTTATAAGCCGGAGGATCATATTACCAGAGCAGAATTTGCTGCTTATTTGGTAAATACCCTTAGGCTGGATGCAAAGACAGCGGGAATCACCTTCAAGGATATAAAAGACAACAGTGCTTATGCTGATTATATTAAAACAGCAGCGGCTTACAAGCTGATTATTGGCAATCAGGGCTATTTTAAACCTGACGACCGCATTACAAGACAGGATGCCGCAGCCATCATGCAAAGAGCCATAACACTTTTGGATGTAGATGAGGGATTGCTTTTGGAACCGGTATTTGCGGATAGCAATCAAATAGCCACTTATGCCAAGGACGCAGTGAAGCTGATCTACAATCTGCAGATCATGACAGGAAAACCTGGTAATCTGTTTGAACCCAAGAGCTACACCACCAGAGCAGAAGCAGCAAAGATACTAGACAATTTCATACAAGCAACAGATTAAGGCCAGATAATATCTGGTCTTTTATTTTGAAATCTTCTTTATTTGGTGCCTGGCACCAAATAAAGAAGATTTGATGCTTTTCATTTTTGGTAAAAGATGCTATAATAAAATCGAACGTATGTTCGTATAATATATATAGAGAGTGATAGCATGAGCAGCAGTAAATATACCAGAATTATAATGCATATAGATGTAAATTCCGCTTTTTTGTCTTGGCAGGCGGTATATAATTTACAAAAGGGAGACACTTTGGATTTGCGGGAGATTCCTTCTGTTGTAGGCGGCTCCCAAGCGGATAGGAGAGGGATTGTGTTGGCCAAGAGCACTCCAGCCAAGGCTTATGGGATACAAACTGGAGAGGTCATGTGGCAGGCGCGGCAAAAGTGCCCCAATCTGGTCAGCGTACCGCCTAATTATGAGCTTTATATGAAATGCAGCAATGCGCTTTATGAAGTTGTTAAGGAATATTCTCCTAAGATACAAAGATTTTCTGTGGATGAAATGTTTGTGGATTATTCAGGTATGGAGAAGCATTTTGGGGAGCCTGTAGAAGCGGCACATATGATTAAGGACAGGATAAAGCAGGAGTTAGGATTTACTGTAAATGTAGGCATAGGCTGCAACAAGCTGACTGCTAAGGTGGCAGGAGATTTCAAAAAGCCTGATATGGTGCACACGCTTTACCCCTTTGAGATAGAGAAGAAGATGTGGCCCCTGCCTGTAGAGGATTTGTTTATGGTGGGAAGGCAGACCAAGAAAAAGCTAAATCTGCTTAACATACACACAATAGGGCAGCTTGCAAATGCTGATCGCAAGCTGCTGAAGGATAAGCTGAAAAGCTTTGGCAATGTGATATGGTGTTATGCCAACGGAATAGATGAGTCCCCGGTGCAGTCGGGGTATTTTTTGCAAATGAAGGGGATTGGCAACAGTACTACCATTAGGTTTGATGTTACAGAAGCTTATACAGCCTGCAAGGTATTGTTGTCTTTGACAGAGTCTGTAGCCTTGCGCCTAAGAGCGGCCCATTCCTGCTGCAGGGTAGTGTCCATCGAGATAAGAAATTCTGATTTGGAAAACTACTCTCATCAGCGAAAGCTTTTTTCGCCTACCAGTATAACCAATGAGATATACAGGAATGTTGTGGAGCTTTTTAAAGAGAGCTGGAAGGGTGAAAAAATAAGGCATCTTGGTGTAAGGGTGACGGATTTCTGCAGTGATGAGTTTATACAGCCTTCCTTTTTTGATGAGGTAGACAGAGACAGGAAAAACGCATTGGATCATGCCATAGACAACATAAGATATAAATATGGAAATAGTTCTGTAATGAGGGGTGTATTCGTGGATGGAGAGTTTTCACCTATATCAGGTGGAGCTGGGGCTGAGGACTATCCTGTAATGAGTTGCATTCTATAGGGGTGAAAAGAATGAAGTGTGTAAGAAAGCCTATTGAGGTAATCGCTTGGTTTGATATGGAGGGCAATCCTGCTCCCATAAAATTTAGATGCTTGGACGAACAACAGGAAATGGCTGTTATAAAGGTGGATAAGATTATTAAAAAGGACTTGGACAAATTCGCAGGCAATCGTATGATCAAATATACCTGTGAGAGCCTTATGCAAGGACAGCTGAAGCCGTTTGAAATACGCTTTGAGGTGGATACCTGCAAGTGGTATTTATACAAAATATAAGCCCTGTACAATTGAAGTACAGGGCTTGAA